>JACYMF010000083.1 GCA_015272165.1 Cyanobacterium sp. T60_A2020_053 | reverse complement strand
CGATTTTTTTGTTGGTTCGTTTACATCCCCCGTTGATTTCAGTGGGTATTTTTTTTGTTGAGAAATTCAACGGGGGTCTTTTACTCACATTTCAAGATAAATGAATAATTAATTATAGTCCTCCCTTTCTCCCCTTTCTCTTCTGCTTCCCCTTCCTCCTCTGCTTCCCTTTGCCCTTTTCTAATTGTAGATATTTTGTAATAACTCCTGTGGAACTATTCAGATATTATTCTCAATTAAACCCAATTAGTTGCAAATAGCGCCCTTCAAACAGTAAGATAAAGGGTAGCAAAGAATTGTTAGGGATGTTTTATGGCTTTAGACACAACCGCATCGATTAAGAAGAAGCTCAACTCCAGAGGATGGCGCATGACACCTCAAAGGGAGAAAATTTTAGATGTATTCTACAATTTACCCCAAGGCAATCATCTTAGTGCAGAAGAATTATATAACTCATTAGAAGAACAAGGGGAAAATATCAGTCTTTCTACCATTTATCGTAGTGTCAAACTAATGACCAAAATGCGCGTCTTGCGCGAGTTAGAATTAGCAGAAGGACACAAACACTATGAGTTAAATCATCCCTATCCGCACCATCATCATCATATTGTTTGCATTCAGTGTAATAAAACCATCGAGTTTCAAGACGATTCCATTTTAAAACATAGCCTTAAACAGTGTCAGAAAGAAGATTTTCAACTAATTGATTGTCAGTTAACGGTGATGACGATTTGCCAAGAAGCCATCGAAATGGGTTGGCCTTCCACCTTACCCACGGAATGGTGTTGCAGTCGCGCCATTGCCGAAGGACAACATAAAACCTAGTCTATTTAAAAAGGGCGTAGGAGTTGAACAATATTCAACCCATTATCAATTATCGAAGAATAAACGGAACAAGGGAAAAAGGGAGAAGCGGAGGATTATAATTAACAATTCATAACTCATAACTCATAATTCATAATTCATAATTCATAATATTCGTTGTGTCAGAAAATATTAAATTCAATACCATAGAAGAAGCCCTCGCCGATATTAAAGCAGGTCGAGTCATTGTGGTGGTAGATGACGAAAATCGGGAAAATGAGGGGGACTTAATCTGTGCCGCTCAATTTGCTACCCCTGACATGATTAATTTTATGGCGGTGGAAGCTAGGGGCTTAATTTGTCTGGCAATGACAGGAGAGCGTTTAGATGAGCTAGATTTACCCCTCATGGTAACTAAAAATACTGACAGCAATCAAACTGCTTTCACCGTGAGTATTGATGGGGCTAAACATTTAGGCGTAACTACTGGTATCAGTGCCGAAGATCGAGCCAAAACTATTCAAATCGCCATTAACCCAGCCACTCACCCCGATGATTTAGCGCGCCCCGGCCATATTTTTCCTCTGCGATCAAGAATTGGCGGAGTTTTGAAGCGCGCTGGGCATACGGAAGCCTCTGTAGATTTATCTCGTTTAGCAGGTTTATATCCAGCCGGAGTAATCTGCGAAATTCAAAATCCTGATGGTAGTATGTCTCGTTTACCGCAGTTGTGGGAATATGCCCAAAAACACAATTTAAAATTAATTAGTATTGCTGATCTAATTAGTTATCGTCTCAAACATGATGGCTTTGTCCATAGGGAGACAGTATGTAATTTTCCTAGCCAGTTTGGAGATTTTCAAATTTACGGCTATCGCAATACCTTAGATAATGGCGAACATTTAGCGATTGTGCGCGGTGATATTAGTGGTTTTAAGGATCATCCCGTCATGGTAAGAATGCACTCGGAATGTTTGACGGGAGACGCGCTGGGCTCATTACGTTGTGATTGTCGGATGCAGTTACAGGCAGCCCTGAAAATGATTGATAGTGCCGGGTTGGGGGTGGTGGTTTATCTTCGTCAAGAAGGTAGAGGAATTGGTTTAGTGAACAAATTAAAAGCCTATACTCTCCAAGATATGGGTTTTGATACAGTGGAAGCAAACGAGAAATTAGGGTTTCCTGCCGATTTGCGTGACTACGGCATGGGCGCTCAAATTCTCAATGATTTAGGTATTAAAAACATTCGTCTCATTACGAATAATCCTCGCAAAATTGCTGGTTTGAAGGGTTATGGCATCGAAATTGTGGAGCGTTTACCCCTATTCATTGAGGCTAACGATTACAATTCTAATTATTTAGCTACTAAAGCAGAAAAGTTAGGACATTTACTTTTACGAACTTTTCTTTGTAGTATAGCCATTACTTGGAATAAACCTCAATCCCCTACCAAAAGATATGATAAGTTACAAAAATTGCGCTCTTTCGCCCGTCAACATAATTTCATTTTACAAGAAGAAACCAGACCTGTGGCTATTGCCCTTTTTAGTCAACCTATGATGATTTTTCATCTTGGTTTTGATAAACCAAATTTAGTTACATCCCATTGGTTTAAGGATTCTAATAATATTTATTTACAAGGAGTTGTGGGTATTTTAGAGCAGATTGCACAGTGGGGTGATTTAACCAGCTTACAATTTTTAATGGCGCAAGGGGATGATCCGATGTTAAGTTTGAAGGTGCAGTTGGAAAGAGAAAATATTTCTCAAAATCAATCTATTTCTGATCAGATAAGTTGCTTAAAAACCCAAACTATTTATTGTCAATATTTTGCTTATTAAAGGTAGGGCAAACGCATACTCAGGAAGATAAAATTTTGAGCAGATACTTTTCATCCCACCCTGCTTTTAGTCGTTGTGCTTTTTTTCCTCTTCCATACTCTTTTTCTTTATTCAGCAAATTCAGAGCTAGATGACGAATTAAAGCCATATTTTCTGCACTATTGCCCTGTCTAATTCTACTATGGTCTTCTCTCAATGCCACATCTAAACACCAATGTAATTGATTCTCTCCGCCCCAATGACTCCTTACTCCTTGAGCAAATTGTTTTACTCCTTCCTTAAGGCTGGTTAAATAATATCTTCTTTCAATGGTTGTTTCTTTTCCCTTGATTCTTCTTTCTGACTCCACTACACCGATGCTTTTTAGTCCTCGCCATTTTTCACTATCCATCAGATATTCCACCTCATTCATTAGTCAATAACGACGAATTTCAATTCTGCCATGTCCTTTTTCAGAGGACGTAAACGAGCAAAAACACGGGCAATACTATCATGAGAGGGAATGCCATGGGGCAATGATAAAAAAGTCTCTAACCATGATTGTTTAGAACGTCCATATTCTTCAATTTCTACCCAAGTGTCTGGAACACAAATAACGGCAAGGATTGTGATAATGAGAATATCTTGAAGTTGATGTTCAATTAAATAGTGTAGACGAGGATCATCAATTAGTTCAAAATGCTTCCACAAATCTGATCAAGGATTTATCATACAACTCATCAATGTATTATTTCAGGACAAAAACTAACTTTGTTAGTATCTCACAAATTTTTAGTATGCGTTTGCCCTGGAATAGGGAGTAGTAATAATATTTTGATTATTATATATTTGCTGTAATTCATTAATGTTTCATCCCACAATTCAGTAACGCCATAATTTCTAAATTGACTAAAAGCGACAACAAATTAATCAATTAACCGTTACATTCTTTCTAGTACAGAAATTCCCAGCAAAGATAAGCCCAATTTGATCACTTTCGCTGTTAAATCAGCCAAGATTAAACGAGATAATTTAACTTTTTCTTCTGCTTGTAAAATTGGGCATTGATCATAAAATTGATTAAATTTTTGACTTAACTCAAATAAATATAAACACAAGCGATTAGGTAATAAATCTTGCTCAACTTCTCCAATAATGTAATCTAACTGTAAAATGTGTTTGGCTAAAATTAACTCAGCTTCTTCCTGTAGAATCATTTTATCAACGGTAACATTATCTAAATTAATATCACCTTTACGACTGATACCTTGAACCCTTACATAAGCATACAATAAATAGGGGGCTGTATTACCTTGTAAAGCTAACATTTTATCATAACTAAATTTATAGTCTGTTGTTCGATTTTGACTCAAATCAGCATACTTTACTGCGCTTAAACCCACTATTTTACTAACATGATTAATAAAATCTTCATCCTCATTTCTTGACTCTGTAGCCAATCTATTTTGTAAATTTTTTCTAGCGCCCTCCACCGCTTCATCTAACAAGTCTTTTAGTCTAATAGTTTCCCCTGATCTTGTCTTGATTTTTTTACCATCTTCTGCTAAAACTAAACCAAAAGGAACATGAGTTAATTCTACATTATCAGGAATAAAATTAGCTTTTTTTGCTACTTGAAAAACTTGGGTAAAATGGTTAGCCTGTCCTGCATCCGTCACATAAATAATGCGAGTAGCTTTATCTTGTTCAATACGATATTTAAGACAAGCTAAGTCAGTGGTAGCATAGTTATAACCGCCGTCTGATTTTTGCACAATTAGCGGTAAAGGATCGCCATTTTTATTGACAAAATTATCAAGAAAAACGCATTTTGCCCCTTGATCTTCCACTAAAATATTAGCTTTTTCTAAGTCGTCAATAACCTGCGGTAAAAAAGGATTATAAAAAGACTCCCCTCTTTCAGTTAATTTAATGTCTAAAAGTTGATAAATTATTTCAAATTCTCTACGAGATTGCTCACATAATAATTGCCATGCTTTGATACTTTCTGCGTCTTTACTTTGCAATTTTACGACTTCTCGGCGCGCTTCTTCTTTAAACTCATTATCTTGGTCAAATTTTGCTTTTGCCTGTTTATAAAGAGTAACTAAATCGCCAATTTCTACGGCATTTGCTGTAGTGAGAACTTCTGGTTTTTCTAATCGTAAAAAGGCAATTAACATCCCAAATTGTGTACCCCAATCACCCACATGATTAAGCCTCAATACATCATGTCCTCGAAATTCCAAAATTCGGGCGATGGTATCACCGATAATAGTAGAACGAAGATGCCCAACGTGCATTTCTTTAGCGATATTAGGGCTAGAAAAATCCACAATGGTTTTTCGAGGTTCAGGTGTTTTTGACACTCCCAAGCGCCCGTCAACGCTCACTGAGAGGATTTTTTGAGCAATATAATCAGGTTTAATGGTAATGTTAATAAAACCCGGTCCAGCAATTTCCAGAGGTTGAAAAATATTGTTATCAGCAATATTATTAACAATTTTTTCCGCCAGCGCCCGTGGCTTTTCTTGTAGTTGTTTGGCGAGGGGGAGGGCGCTGTTACATTGGTAATCACCAAATTTGGGGTTACTGGCTGGTACTATTAAAGGTTGGATAACATTAATTTCATCTCCAAAGGCTTCTTCTATAGCAGTGGCAAAAATATCATTTAATTGATCAATCATTGACAGTTTTTTATTATAAGTAATTCAGATATTTATGGCTCTTCTACCGTAGTTATGACAAATTAATAATAAATGATGGATAAAACCTTTGATATATAATAGTTTCGGTATTTTAAAATGCAATTGTTATAAATTTATGGTTTGCATTTCACCTAATACCTGACACCTTTCTTTAGACATAATTTATCATAATCAAAGTAGAAGAGCCATATTTGTTAATCGTACTACTATTTAGTAACTCTGTAAAATTGACAATATATTTAAAAGTTCATGAATTATTATTTAATAATTCTCTATTGCCTTTTGCTGACCTTAACTAAAAATTTACATACTCAAATTTAAAAAGCCATCTATAGCGTTTTTCATGGTTACGAGGTACAAAATAAAATCAAAGTCTGCTCGATTATAAAGATTTAAGCGTACCTCATAAGGGTATAAATTGCTATATTTTAGATTTATATAATTATCATTATGACGTTGCTTATTCTGCGTATGAAAAGACTTGAAGTGCATTTTGTCCCCTGCGAGAAAGATTTGGTACATTTTTAAATTTTAGATAATCAGGACTTACACATTTTAGCCAAACATTAAAAATTTTTAGATTTTTCGACAAGAGCAGAATGACACAATATTGTTATTAGCTAGTAAGTGCTATTATGGTCTAAATATATTTAACAAATGTACCCTTTTCTGCTTATGCTTGTAATTGGAACAAAACCCGGACAACTCTGTAATCAACTTATTCTATTTAGTCATTTTATATCCAATGCGTTAGAACACGAATACTACCCTCTACAATCCTGTATTTGACTATGCAGAATATTTTGAAGGAACAAAAAATCTCAATACAGTGGTGAACAATGACAATATTAGCTTTGGAAAGACCCAAAAATATAGTTTGACATCTCTATTTTATTTAGCTAGTAAATATGTTAAATCTTCTCCATTTCATCACACTGTTGATTTGGGAAAATCCCAGAACCCTTTTGATATGAATGGATGTGATTTTCAGAATCTCATTAAAAGTAAACAGTTTGTGATTGTTCATGGTTGGTTATTTCGAGATGCTATAAATTTTTCCACATATGCTCCATTAATAAGGCAGATTTTTACTCCAACTCAATCATACCGGGAAAATGTTAAAAATCTTATCGAGCGGATGCGATGTGAGGTAGATATTATTGTCGGTATTCATTTGAGAAGAGGAGATTATCGAAAATGGGCTAATGGTCAGTACTATTACAGTGACGATATTTACTTAAAAAAAATGTCAGAAATTTCTAATTCACTTTTGAACACAACTAAAAAAGTTGGTTTTTTGCTAGTGTCGAATGAAGAAATTAACATTAATAATTTTAAAGATTATAATGTAGCTCTTGGAACTGGAAATTTTATTGAAGATTTATATAGTTTGGCTAAATGTGATTACATTTTAGGGCCTCCCAGTAGTTACTCTATTTGGGCATCTTTTTATGGGGAAAATCCTTATTTTCATTTAAGAGATGTATCTGAGATTATTTCTCTTGAAAAATTTAAAAAGTATATATATCCTACGCCTTGAATCTCACCTTTCCTGACCCTTTCCTTTTATTTTTGGTCTTCATTAGATAGTATGCTACCGAGACGAGACTGTAAGCCTGACTCTCTCGTTCTCAAAATGCAATTTGCAAACCAAGTAATGAAGAGTTCTTTTTTTGTTTAAGTACCGTTATGTTCAATGACCTCTATTTGTTTCGCTGTAGTTTTAGTGGGTAAATTATGAAGATAGAACCTTCTAATTATGACTATTTTGATGAGGGGAAATTCTAGCGCCCGTCCAATTTAGCTTCTCTCGTAAAGTTTTATAAAAAGAATGAGCTTCCCGTAAAATAATAAAATTAGCGAAACAATCCGCCATTTTAATGGATACCCATTGCCCCGGCCAAATTGATGTACTTAAAGCACCATCCATCCATAACTTATTATTAAGCTCATAATCCCCCAACGTCCAAATATTTACCACCGAACCAGCCGGCAACACCAAAGGGCGACTAGATAAACTCAGAGGACAAATAGGCGTAACCGCAATAGCATTCATGCCCGGATGAATAATAGGTCCCATAGCAGAAGCCGTATAACAAGTAGAACCTGTAGGAGTTGCCACAATCAAACCATCCCCATGATACTGATCTACTACTTCTCCATCTATTTCCATTTCTAGCAGAGAAGTAGGCATTCGATCCAAACAAGCCGGTTTAATACACATCTCATTAAGGCAGTAAAAAACCTCACTGACTTCCTCCCCTTCACCATGCTGATCTAACTCAAAAACCTGAGCTTGTAACATCATGCGACGCTCCACCGCATATAAATCATCTCGCAATCTTGCCCATAATGTTTGAGTATCCTGAAAAAGAGCAAAAGGTTCAGTCAAGAAGCCCAAATGCCCTCCCACATTAACCGCTAAAATCGGTATTCCTTCGGGAGAAAGATGGCGCGCGGCGGCTAAAATTGTCCCATCACCACCCAAAATAATGCCCAAGTCTATTTTTCCTGTTGCTGAAGCCAAAAACACAGGATAAGGATTATCTTTAACGCCACTAGGTCCGAGCAAAACTTTACAGTTAATTTCTTCTAATTCTTTAGCGCACCTCAGCGCCCATTTTTTGCTCTGTCGATCCCCAGCTTTGTAGGCAATAATTACTTGTTGTAATTGCACAATTTTTTGTTCTTGATTCGTCAACTACATTTTAAACTCTTTTCCCTAGAGATTCAAAATTATTCTACCTTTGCTAACAATCTGATACCCCACTGATGTAAAACCTAACACTTTATCTCATGACACCATTTTTTCGTGAATACACTTAAATTAGGGTTATTTTGATTCCCTTTTCCCTGACTTACTCACAAAGTCTCATCTGGATTACATACTAGAAACATAGACAGTGATGGTAATTACTCCACCAACTAATAATGCGCCTAAAATGCCTAAAATTACATAATTACGTTTTTGATTTTTAGTGGGGGGTTCGGCTTCATAAACTTTAGGCTCATTGGCAAAATTATTTAATCTTCCGCCTTCTTCTGTGGTATATGGCATATTTTTAAACCTCGATATAGTTTATAATCTTAATTGCAACTAATTATAGCAAAGCATAACCACTAAAAATAAAAAGTTATTAATGTCAAGATACAACAGTAGTTGTTATAATAAGAAATTGTGCTAATTTAATTAGAAAAAATAATGCCTAAACTAAAAACCAAAAAATCCGCAGCCAAACGTTTTCGGATTACAGGAAGCGGTAAAAAAATTATGCGCCGTAAAGCTAATAAAAATCACTTGTTAGAACATAAAAGCGCCGAACAAAAACGCCGTCGTTTAAGTAATATAGCTGTAGTGGACGAGAGTGACGTTAAAGAAGTGCTTCTCATGCTTCCCTACGGTACAAGTAGATAGTTAATCATCAAAACAAATAAGTTTATTATTATTAAATAAATTGTAAAAGAAAATGACCAGAGTAAAAAGAGGTAACGTTGCCCGTAAAAGACGTAATAAAATTCTCAAGTTAGCTAAAGGTTTCAGAGGTTCTCATTCTAAGCTATTTCGTACTGCTAATCAGCAGGTAATGAAGGCTTTACGCAATGCTTACCGTGACCGTCGTAAGAAAAAAAGAGATTTTCGCCGTCTCTGGATTACCCGTGTTAATGCGGCAGCTAGGCTTCATGGTGTTAGCTATAGTCAATTAATTAACAAGTTAGATAAAGCTAATATCAGTTTAAACCGTAAAATGTTAGCGCTTTTAGCTGTGCAAGATATGGATGCTTTTCAGAAAGTTGTAGAGTTAGCTTTACAGGCTTAACATTAAAATATTGTGACTTTATTCGTTAATCCCTATTTCTCTCTGAAGTAGGGGTTTTTTGTGTGATGGTGGAGGGCGCTATAGTAGGCTTTGCGGAAAAGTGGAGTCATAAGGGCAAATTGACAATGGATAATGGATAATTGACAATCCTCGTGTATTGTATGTAATTTTGTATATTAACTCCATTTCTATTTCAAGAAAACGTGATTTTATTTTTTGATGCCTGTAAAATGTCTTAACTCCTATGAATCAACACTTCTGAGTTATTCAGCAGGTGCTATAGTAGAGTTACTTGGATAAATGATTAAGAGTAATTAATTTTTATGTTAACAGTTAATTTACCGCCGAATATCGAAAGTCGTTATCAAGTTTTAGCTATGGAATTGGGCAAAAAACAAGATGATTTATTGCAAGAAGCAATCATTTCCTATTTAGAAGATTTGGAAGATATTAGAGATGCTGAATATCGCTTGAGTAATCCCCAATCTTATTTAACTATTGATGAATTGGAGGAAAGTCTTGGGTTGGAAAATTAGTATCGATTCACGGGCAAAAAAAGAATTAAAAAAACTTGATAAAATTGCTCAAAAAAAATTATCCTTTACTTAAAAGAACAAATATTAGTATCAAATAATCCACGCTTATTGGGGAAAGCCTTACAAGGTAATAAAAAGGGTTTATGGCGTTATCGAGTGGGAGATTATCGTATAATTTGTCAAATTTTAGACCATGAACTAATTATTTTAGTGGTGAAAGTTGGTCATCGTGGTAGTATTTACGAAAATTAACATTAATTGGACTTAGAGAGAATAAATAAACTACCATCTCCGCCTCTACCGATTCTCATATTTTCATCAATATAGGTGATTTTTAAACTAGGTATTCTCCCTTGAGGATTGCGCGCGTCAAACTGTTGCAAAGGATCAAAAAAAGGTGTTTCTAAACCAGCAATTTTTTGAATAGCAATAAATCTTTTTTCAAAATTAACGTTAATTATACTATCAGGCAAAATTTCCCCTTCTTCAATTTTGGCAGTAAAACTAGCGGTTACTTTAACATAACCTTCTAATAATTTTGACTCATGCTCCACAAAAGCAAGGTTAAAAAATGAAGCAGAAACCACATCAATTAATTGATATACTTGTTTAACTTTAAATCCGAAAGGTAATTTATTTAAAAATCTAATTTCTCTCGCCGTAGAATAATGTAATTGCCAATTACCATCGAGTAAATTAGCGGTAAATTGTAAAGGTTTCGGAAAAGGATTAAGTTTTTCTAATTTTTCTGTTAAATCGCTAATCTGACTAATTACTCCAGAAGAGATCATTTGATCGTTAATGGGATATTCTGGATTAATACCTAAATTAACGGCAGTATTTTTGATGGTGCTGAGTAATTCTTGTTTGAGAGTTAAGCGACTGTAAGACATAAGTAGGGGTGTTAAATCAGTGGTATGGGCAATGGAATTTTGTCAAAATCGGGCTAGAAGCCCGATATACGGTGAATAGAGCAAAAAAGTTAAGTATTAGTAGGGTGGATAATGCCCACCAAGAAAAATTAAGGACAAAATAAAGTATCACGGGTATTTCTGCCGGTAACAGGGTTGGTGCCTTCTGCCATAGCGCATAATATTTCTTCCACATCAGGGCGCAAAATAACATCTGTGAAATCAGCGCCCTTCACCGTAGCTTTTTCAAACTTGGTGTTAGTGGCAAATGCTCCTTCTAAGATAGCATTTTCTAAATTTGCCCTGGTCAATCGAGCCGAATCTAAAACGGCATTGGTTAAATCGGCGCCCTCCAAATTAGCAGAATCCATATTTGCACCAAAAAAACTAACTCTTTGTAAGTTAGCATGACTTAAATTACTACTGCGTAAATTGGCTTTATTAAAAGTTGAACCGCTTAAATCTTGCCCTGAAAAATCGGCTTCAAATAAATCTCTTTTGGTGTAATCTAATGCCCAAACAGGATTAATAATAGTTACAAATGTCAGTATAAAAGCTAAACTTAAATTAATTATTTTTGATAGCATTTTTTTTGTTTAATTGTGAGCCATAATTAATTATATAGTGAAGTAGGTAGAAAATAAACTAATCGAAAAATTAAGCCACTGCAAAGTCAGTATATTGACGAGTTTCTGGATCATGAAAAGCTAAGACAATATCATTTTTAGAGACATCTTCATTTAATAATTCTGTGGCAATACCTTCTTCTGTCCAATCTTCTTCGATATAAATTTTCTGATTTTTTATGCGGATATGAACTTGAATATTTCTAAACTTTTTCTTGCCTTCCCAACCCATAAAAAGCCAAAAATATTGATCATGAATCTCATCAAAAACAAGACAACTTTCTTGTTGCAAATTACTTGATCCAGATACCCATTCATGGTATTCTGTCAACGTTTTTTTAATTATATTTCGATATTTTGCTAATTTATCCATTGTAAAACTACCTCTTTTTCCACATCAACAACAATTAAAAATAATTGGTTTATTTTCAGTACATCCTGAATAGAATCTCTCAGAAAAAAGTTTTGATAAATAGTATCTTTTATAGCTAAAAAGATTTTGTATTCAGGTTCAGTTAAATTGATTAAATTGCGATACAAAATGTATTGTCCTAAAGCCATTTCAAAATCTTTCATGGGTGAAGGACTCAAAAAACTTTTAATTTCTACTATTATTTTATTATGGTCTTTTTTGAGTGCAATAGGCTTTTCTAGTGCTAAATCTGCAAATAACTGAGCATCTTTATATTTAATTTGATAAGGATCAGCTATGACAATCCAACCATCTTTTATTAAAGCATTTTTTACTTGATCATGGTACTTGTCTTTTTTTGGCATTTTCTCTTCACTTTAAATCCATTGACAAGAGTTAAATTCATTGAGAGAAAGTAAATTAATGTCTGTCAAATTAGCTACTTTTGCCCTTGTTTCTTCTGTATTATAACCCCAGTCTGCTAAAAATAACTTAACCCCCTGTAAATCTGGTTGTTGTTTTACTGCTTCTAAGGCTTCCAGTCGATCTTCGATAAAGGTGACGGGCGCTTTTTTTTCTTTTTGTTCATTAATAATTAAGCGCAAACTTTCATATTTTGGTCTTTTAACTTCTTTACCGATAATTACTAATTTTTCAAGATTTATCCCGTTATTTATTAATAATTGTTTGACAAATAAACCTTCTTTTGTAGTAACAATAAATAATCTAATATTTTCTTGATTTAATAATTGTTGGATAGTGTTAATAATATTAGGGAAAAAGTTATGTAAACTTAGCCATTGATCTAAATTATGATCAATTTGATATTGTCTAAGTTGGTCTAAAGTTTTACTAATGGCAATATAATCAAGATTTTCTGTCTTGAGAATATCTTGACAAATTCCCCGCCAATTCGTCTTAATTTCTTCTATGCCATAGCCTAAATTGATGGCGCGTAACATCACCGGCATTTCCCAACCTGTTTCCACTAAAGGGCGTAATTGATTAAATTTAGCTTGGGTTTCGGTGGCATCATTGAGGGTTTCTGTCCAAATTTTTTGGTAGGCTAAATGACTACTATGGAAATATTCCGCTAAACCGTCACAGATAACCCCATCAAAATCAAGGGCAATTATTTTTGTCATAAGCTAGTTTGCATTTAAGTCGTTTTATCTTCGTTACTTACCCACCGTGTAATGAATTACACGGCTAACAGTATCCCGTTCAATAAATTGAACTAAGATTATTTTAATGGATTTATCAGTCTTCTTAATTTACCCACCGTGTAATGAATTACACGGCTAACAGTATCCCGTTCAATAAATTGAACTAAGATTATTTTAATGGATTTATCAGTCTTCTTAATTTACCCACCGTGTAATGAATTACACGGCTAACAGTATCCCGTTCAATAAATTGAACTAAGATTATTTTAATGGATTTATCAGTCTTCTTAATTTACCCACCGTGTAATGAATTACACGGCTAACAGTATCCCGTTCAATAAATTGAACTAAGATTAATAAGTAGGGTCTGCTGAATAAATCAAAACCCTTGTCCTATAAAGGTTTAAAGTCTATTCTACATAACAAAAAGTGTCATAAATTGACTTTTTTCTCTAAAAAATCTGTATTTATGGTATCCGAATCAAAAATAATTGATACACAACAGCAATTTATAGAAAATAATTATTATGGCAAAATCTTTGATATATAAGCATTCTAACCATTGCCCATTGCCCATTGCCCTTTGCCCTTCACCTCACGATTGCACTTTTTCAGCGCCCCCTAAGTAATCAAACGAACTTGATATTAAGCGTATTTTAGGAAGATTTTGCATAATGAAATAGTCATCTTGCTGTATTTCTGCAGAAGTCTAATAGTTAACTATTGGTAATGACAGATTCTCCTCGATGGTACAACTCTTGGGCGTAATCTGTCCATAAACCTTGCCCCCAATAACGAAAGCAACTGGTTTGCAACAACAAATTATATAAAAGTGCCTCTTGATAATCACTTTGTTTCGTGACATTGGCATCTTTTGCCACTAAATCATCATATTTTTGATGAAAAAGCGCACTCAACCGTGTCATAGGTGCTAAAACATTATCATAACCCTTTACCCAACTTAAATCATTAGTCCATGAAGCGCCCTCCGTGTGGAAATTATGATCATTTTGCTGTAAAAAATCAATGGCTTCCGCCACAGTGTCAGGGTTAATATTATCTCCAACTCTATCCCATATCTTATACTGCCCCAGCGCCCTCACCCTTGGCATATCATCTTCATTCACCCCCACACTAGCTAATAATTCCAGATATTCCGTGCCATTAACCCCCACCACATCACTATCTTTGAGGTTATACCAAAGGGGAGAATAATCCCGGGGAAACTCATTCATCATCACGCCACCATTTTCCCCGTCAGCGATTTGCGTTACACAAGGAGGCACAGAGATATGATTAATTAACTGATGGTGTTTCGTTTTTGCCTCGTGATAGGGTTGCATTTGTGCCACCAATTTAGTATCTGAGCCTTGAGTTTTTACTAATACAGTTATACTAATAGATTCTCCCTGACTATTTTGTGCCACTAAACAATTAGGGATATATTTATCCTCATGGTGTAAAGGTTGACCATCTAGCCTTTCTATGGTATGTTCTTGTACCAACAACCAGCGATAACCACATTCTTTTAAGGCTTTGATGTAGGCGTATAAAGTGTCAGGATGATTGGGTAAGTGCATTTCTGGCGGTGAAAAACCCTTTACCCTTGCCAACGCATCCCCACCGAAAAGATGTTTAAAATGATGTTGCCAAGCCTGAATATGCAACTTAAAATCAGGAATGGGGGTGGAGGGCGCTACTGCATGACTCCACATGGTGCCTAGCCATTCCACATAGGGCTGATAACGTTTATCTTGGGTAATGATGCGTAATTTATCTAATATATCCTCTCGCCCCATTTGTTCTAATCCCCATAGCAAGTTACCTGAGTAATCAAGCATAATACGAGGGCTACAACCATTATTAACTAATTCGGGGATAAAGTCACCCATGCGTGCGTAACACCACGCAAATACTTCGGCGTTATGGTTATCACCTTCTCCCTGATGGTCAAACATATATTGTAAATTATTAATTAGTCTTCCTTCATAAGGGATAGTGGGTTGGTGCATGTGGAGGGCGCTGGAAAACAGCGCCCTCACCCGTGATAAATCAATGTCGGTGGTGGGTAAAAAAATCGGTTGTTGATGATTGACAATGGCTTCAATTTCTGCATTTGCGCCTGTAAAACAAGGCAAATCCAAGGTAATTTGTTTAAATTGCATAGATAATTAATAATGAATAATTAGTAATGGACAATTGATAATGAAAGGAATACAGAATGATGAATGTAGAAGTAATTGTTTTCTAAATTCTAAATTCTAAATTCTAAATTTTCCTCCCTTTTCTCCTCTGCTTCCCCTTCTCCCTCTGCTTCCTTTTCTACTTTTTTACCCATTCCCAGTATCATTAACCAGTGATTCTTCTGATTTCGGAATAAAAACAAGTTTGTAAAATATTATTATCACTGGTAATCACGGTGCTACGAAAACGTAAATTATCGTTACCAAACCAAATTCTCTCGGTGACTTGTTGAGAGTTTTCTTCAATGGTGAAAGTTAGAGATTCATCATCACCTAGTAAATATTCTCCAGCTAATAACTCTTGACTTGGTAATAAGCGCCAAATTTTGCCACGAGGGGAATTATTATCAATATCAATTAACATTAAACTTTGCCCTTCCTGTTTTGGTTTTCCCCAATCAGGGGAGTTATCCCAACTGGTGCGAAGGGCGCTGATGTGGCTATGCCACGGAAATCCCTTGGCAATCAATGCCGTAATTTCTGGGTTATCTGAAGATAAGATATTGATACTTAAATTTGCTTTACCGTTATCAACTCCTTCCTGTTGGATATTGTAAGTCGTGCGCTGGGAAAACCAATCTCCTGTAAATTTCGTGAGAAAACTATTAATGTCCATTAAATATTATTTATCTTAAAGTTTATTTTTAATGCAGTTGTTGCCAAATTTTATTTTAACTTGACAAGTCCATGTATAAGAATAAAAGTTTACAATTATCAAAGGGTTTTGCCATACGACAAAGGTGAAAAAATAGGCAAAAACAACACTATTTAGGGGGTGCTGAAAAAGTATTTTAGTGAGGGGAGGTGTCAGGTGTCGGGTTTCAGGTTTCAGGTTTCAGGTGAAATGCTTATAGATTAAAGAGTTAAGCCAAATAGTTATTTTTCATAAATTGCTCAGTTATATCAATGATTTTTGATTAGGGGATCAAAAATACAGATTTTTTGGTGAAAAAAGATCATTTTTGGCACTTTTTTTGAGTTTTATTGTGCTTAAAACCTTTATTAGACAAGGGTTTTGATTTATTCAGCAGACCCTATTTAGACAAAAATAGGGTTCCAGAGACAAAAAAAGAGATTTACTAAATCTTAGATTTTCTATATAAACGGATCTAAAATGACATAAA
>JACYMF010000082.1 GCA_015272165.1 Cyanobacterium sp. T60_A2020_053 | reverse complement strand
TCCTGTCATAAAACTTTTTCCTTCATTATAAATCATCCCATAAAAATGCAACGCCCTTCACCCCAACCAGCGCCCTTCAGGTTTTAAAAATTTGTTTGTTATGATATTATACAATGTATAACGTGAGTAAAAAAATTATGGAAGTCGAATTAAAAAAATGGGGAAATAGTATTGGGTTGCGTATTCCTCACACGTTGGCTAAAAGTTTAAATTTAGATACAAAATCAATAGTTGAATTAACTCAAGATAATGATAGTTTAATTCTTAAAAAGAAAAAAGTATCTTTGACCCTTGATGAATTGTTAGAGAGTATTCCAGCCGACTTTACCTATCCTGATGATGTAAAAGATTTTATCAATAGTGAATGTCAGGGAGAAGAATTGATTTAATGAAAATTCAACGGGGTGAGATTTTAAGAATTAACTTGAATCCTACCATTGGTAGAGAACAAAGAGGAGATGCTCGTCCTTGTCTTGTTTTAAGTCATACTAAATATAATATTAGCCGTCAAGGTATTGTGATAGTGAGTCCCATCACAAATACGATAAAACCTGATATTAAAGTGATGATACCAATTCCTGATGAGTTTAAAATTAAAGGTTCAGTTATTGCCGAGCAAATCAGAACACTTGATCTTAATCAACGTTGGTGGAAAACAACAGGAGAAATATTACCAGAAGATTTTGTTGATTATGTTGTAGATATTGTTACTACTATTATCCGTAATTAATGAAATTGAAATTGTATCCCCAATCAGCGCCCTTCACCACAACCAGCGCCCTCAAAACTACACAAATTTTATGAAAAAAATTAAAATCAAGTAAAATATATGAAGTAAAATAACAGACCTTAATAAAATATCGTGACTAAACTTTTACAACAAGCTATAAATAAAATGCAACAACTCACAGCAGAAGAACAAGATAAGATTGCCACTCGTATTCTCACTGAATTAATAGACAGTAATTTTGATGATGATCAATGGGATAAACAAATGAAACATGACTGGGAAAATGGTAAATTAAATCAACTGATTGAGAAAGCAGAAGCAGATATTAAAAACTATCAAATAAAAGAAATTGATGAAATCTTATGCAACGCCTGATTTTTGGATAGCTTATGCCAAGTTACCTAAGCATATTCAACAACAGGCTAGAAAATCTTACCAACAATGGCGAGAAAATTTACAATATCCATCTTTACATTTTAAAAAAGTAGGTAAAAATTTATGGTCAATTCGTATAACAAATGATTATAGGGCTTTGGCTCTAAAAAAAGGAGCGATTTTCTCTTTTTGATAATGATGTTATGCGTTCTGCTGTTTCAATGTCAACATGAGCCGAAAGTGTTTTACCTTTCATCAAATTACCTTTTTATTCTATAAATCCTATAGAAATTATAGCTTTAATTTTGATTGTAATGACGGAGGGCGCCCTCCCCCTTAAAACCAGCGCCCTTCAAATATGAAAATAACTTTTCATCTTGTAATTTCAATTCAAAAATGCGATCTAACTTTTCCTGTCAGTACAGTAAATTAAGGAAAATAACGATAAAATTCTTTACGATGAAGAATTCTTAGAATTTCAATGGTATCTTGGTTTTCTTCTATGCCTAAACGATAACTACCAATACGAATACGATAACGATTTGGATAACCTTTCATGGCTTTAACTTGAGATAAATCTTGTCAACAATTAACCGAAGGAATTTGTTTAAATACTAAATCAATAATTTGCTCATAAATGGGTTGATTCTTCAGTTTTTTAAAATCTTTTAAAAATAATTTTCGATATTCAACTTTCATTATTCCTCCAAGAATTTCAAGGCGCTTTCCGCATCTAGCAAAAGAGTTAATTTTGCTTCGTCCATTGCTTGATTTAAACAATAATTTTCTAAATATTCCGGTAAGTCATCATCATCAATTTCTTTAGGGATGATTTTTTCCCATATTTCCATAGGAATAACTACGGCTTTTTTATTCCCGTCTATATCGATTAAGTATTCGACATTTTCCATAATTAATAATTGTGAATGCTTGATGGCTATTTTATTTTAACCGTTTCTTGGAATTATCAGCGCCCTTCACCCCAATCGTGAGATATTCTTCACACTACAGGAGAAGTTTATTAATCTCCATAATGAGTTTTTGTACGATGAATATAGATTATTTTTTGAGACTCATCAGTGGTATAAAGAATTCTATCTTTGTAACTTAAACGTATAGAGTAAAATCCCGTCAAATCCCCTACGAGTTTTTTGCCATCATAAGGGCTAACGCTGATTTTTTCTTCAATAATTTTTTTGAGTTTTTCTTTCTGTTTTTGGGTAAGTTGAGTTACATCTTTTTTGGCTTCTTTGGTAAATCTTATTTGATAAACCATCAATGAATATCTCCTAATACATCATCTAAAGAATAAGTTTCATGGTCAGATATTTGTTGAAGGGAAAGTTGTAAACTTTCTCTTAGTCCTGAAATTGATAATAGCTCGATCGTTTCTTGTAAACTTTCATAATCTTTTTGAGAGATTAACACCGCCGAAGCATTAACCCCTTCTAATTCATAGATTTTATTTTCTTCGTTTACTGATTTGATTAATTCAATTAAATCTTCTTGGTTATTATTTATGCGCAATTTTTCCATAAGTTGCACTCTATTATTAGTATTATTTTAGTTTAGCAATTCGATCGAACCTTCATCACAACCAGCGCACTCCACCCTAACCAGCGCCCTTCACCCCAATCGTGCGCCCACCGCCTAAACCATTACAAACTAACATCAGGGAAAAGATAACGAGCTAATGCCAAAAGTAAAGCAACAACAATACCCGCCCCAACAGTTCTAGCGATAAACTCAAGATTATCAAGCCTTTTCCCTACTCCCGTTACTTTTTCATCAACTTTCGCTATATCTACCTTAACTTGATTAACCTCATTGGATAACTTGTCCAATTTAACCTCAAATTTTTGGTCAAGATGATCGATACTCTCATCCAACTTATTAAGTTTTGCTTCTAGCCGTTGTTCAACCTGATCTATTTTTTGATCAAACCTATCCATTTTTGACTCAAGACGAGCCAAAATATCAGCAATATTAACTTCTATAATTTGATTCATGTTAATTACTAATTGAAATAGTCCATATCTGTTGATAGTTTAACCCACTATCCCTAATTGATTTAAGCAGCGCCCTCCCCCCCAATCGTGCGCCCTCCCCCCCAATCGTGCGCCCTCCCACTTAAAACCAGCGCCCTCCACCATAACCAGCGCCCTTCAAATTCATATTAATCAAACTCTTACAGTTTTTCCCCCACCAATTCTGCAACTTCTTCATATTCCGAATCAGTTAAGTGATTAAGTTATTGATACATTCTCATCGATGCCGAAATGTTTATATAACTTCTCCCGTGTTTCTTGATGACGTAAGCGACAACAGGTATGCTGAATGGCAAACATTCCTTTTTCCCAATAGGCTTCATTTTTAGGTAATGTTTTTAACCATTTAACCTTGACAAAATACTCGCATAAATCCAAATCATCTCGATCATGATCTATGTTTTTTGATTGTATTGGTGCTTCCCCAATAGGTACTTTTTCTCCATTGATTTCTATGTAAAAATCTTTGACGGGTACAACGGTTTTTTCTGTAATCCCTACACCTACATAGCCACTACCACAATAATTGACAAAGATTCGATCGCCCTGAGATAAATTTTTGAGAGTTTGACTATACCATTTACCATCACCTCCAGAAATATAACCGTATTTTTGCCAGTCTTCCCAAGCGCGATCGCCCTCAAGAAAATTAACATAGAAATCGGGACTTTCTATTAAGTCTTTCTTTGTCGTTTTTTGTTTTTTTGGTTCAATAACTGATGTAGGAATAATTGATTGTTCTAAATTCCAAACATTGAGTAACATTTCTAAATATTCTTGTTGATGGTATTCAACTATTTGCTCATTCCAATTAGTTTGTTGTGTTTTTTTCTTAGTTTGGCGAATCACATTAACAGTTATAGGGAAAATAGTGGGATTACCTTTGTCAAAATACTTCTCTTTTTTCTCCTCAAAATCATAATTTTGAGCTTGAGAATTTTTCTTACGAGAAAGTAAAACTAAATTACCTAAACGATGTACCCATTTTTCTCTTGCTTCATCTTGCCAAATTTGACACCACTCACTATCAGGTTTTGGATTTTGCGGTAAAACGTGTTCAATAGTAACTACTTTTTCATCAAAACTATAACTTAAACCACCTTCAGCAAGGAGAGAATCTAATCTTTTTAACACATATAAACGGCTACGAGTTTGTAAATATAAATTGCCATCAAGAATCTCAATAATTTGATTTTGTTCTTCAGGAGATAATAATTCTTTAGTAACTGTAATAGCTTTTTGCGCACTTTCATCAATGGCATTTAAAATTTTGGCATATCTTCTTCCTCTTTCATTAATATCAGCCCGAAAAATCATTAAACCTGCCGCTAATCTTTCTAAATTAATAAAAAAGTTTTTGATGTCCGATGCTCTATCATCATGTTTAACTAAAAAATAAATTGCTGGAGGCAACCAATCAGAATTATCAATTAAATTTAACCACCCAAAGAGACGATTAACTTCTTTTTGTTCTTCCTTATTATCACAGGTAAATTTTTGATCTCTAATAACTTCAAATTGATCAGAACAAAGTTTTAAAACTTTATCAATAAACTCGATCGGATTATCTTGAGGTTTAATTTTTTTACGGTATTCAGTTAGTAAACCTAGCTTTTGTTTTTCCCTTAATTTTATACGATGAATATGAGAAAATAAGGCTTCAAAATCTTTTCTTCCTAAATCACTTTCTTCTTGATCCCAAATTTTAGTATATTTTTCTTTATCTTTTTCTCCTTGAATTTTGCCAATAATATCAGATTTTAGAACGTCATTTAATTGCAAGTCTAAACCACGAGTATTAATAGTGGAAAAAATACGATAAGCTGTATCAAAAGAATCTGTAGAAACCACTACTAAATAACACTTGTTTAAAAGGTTTGTGTATAGGTGTAAAATCCACGATTCTAAAGAAAGATTTTGAGGACAACGTTTGGTTAATTCTTCAACTAAAACTTGAGCATTATCTCTTAATAAAGTTTGACTATCTGTCTCTAAACCAGTATCTTTTTCTAATAATTTTTTTAGTCCACCTGCTGTGCGAATAAATGGAGCAAAAAATTTATCGTTATCTTGACTTCTTAATTGCAAACCGTGTAATGTGTCTGTGCCTGTCTCATTTTCATCTTCTAATAATCTATTAATTCTACTAATAGTCGGATGATTTTCTGGTAATAAATGACGAAATACTGATAATAAAAGTGTCAAAGTAGTTAATCTTTGTTGTCCATCAATTACTTCTGCATTAGGCTTACCGTCTTCTTTAATTAAGATAATACTCCCGAAGAAATAATCGGGATGATTGCTTTCTAATGGATAAGGAAAGGCATCGCATAAGTCATCAATTAATTCTAAAACTTGATCTTTTGTCCACGCATAAGGACGCTGATAAGATGGAATTGTAAATTGATAATTTGTTAAATTAAAAATCTTATTAAGTTGTTCTTCTGTTGCTTTGATTGTCATAATATTTACTTTGTTATTATCTAATAATTATTTATGAATTTTAATTTAATTAAGAAGATTACCCATTAATTTTGTGTGAGAAAATTGTGGTAAATTTTGTTTTGTAATAAAGGAATAAAGTACATCTGGGTCTAAATCTGCTCCATTATTCCAATAAATTGTTCCCCATTCTGAGTTTAATTTGACTGTTTGAAAATAATCTAATTCTTTTAAAGGGGTAAAAATACCTGTAAATTCAATAAGACTACTAACATTAATTACGCCCTCTCTATTATCTTCAAATTTGAGGTAAAGTTGATAATTTTCTAATGGTTTAACTTCAATAATATCTTTTAACATTTTACTCCAAAGGTTCGATATTTTCTAATGGTTTATTTTGTCTTGCTAATTGCCAATTTTCTCTTTAATATTGTAAGTTGTTGTTTGGGTGCGATCATCTTTTACTTAACAAAATCGCACCTCTTATCACAAAGTATTATTATTCAGGGATTTTTTTTTGTGTTTTTATCAGTAATAATCCCCTCACAATTAGCATCGGTTAAATCTGCATACTTATATCAAGTTAAGATAATCACTTATCTAAGAAAATCTCTACTCTATTTTAGTATTGGTCAAATTAGCCCACTTCCGATATACACCTCTTAGATTATCCAATTTTAAATTTACATTGGTCAAATTAGCCCACTTTAAATCCACACTTGTCAAATGAGCCTCACTTAAGTTTGCACCTGTCAAATTAGCCCACCTTAAATCTGCATATTGCAAATGAGCTTCACTTAAATTTGCACCGCTTAAATCAGCATTACTTAAATTTACAGATGTCAAATGAGCCTCACTTAAATTTGCACCGCTTAAATCGGCATTACTTAAATCCACACGTGTCAAATAAGCCTTTCTTAAGTCTGCACCGCTTAAATCGGCATTAATTAAATCTTTCATAAAATTTTGTGATTTTTGTGAACTATTGTTAATCTCAAAAACTAATTGCCATTTTGGGTCTAAGCGAGTGCTTTTATCAAACTTAATCGGCGACCTAGAATTAGCATGAATATAATAATTATCACCAGTTAAATCAGCACCAGTTAAATTAGCACCAGTTAAATCAGCACCAGTTAAATTAGCACCTCTCAAATCAGCATCCGTAAAATTAGCACCTCTTAAATCAGCATCCGTAAAATAAGCAGAACGTAAATTAATGTCTTTCAAATCACTAAGTCTAAGTGTCAAGCTTGGATAAGCCAAATCTTGTAAATCTAAATTATTTGAATCTTCATGATTCTCCTCAAAGTATTTTGAGTATTTACTACGCAATTCGTTCCACTCATACAGCCATTTTTTCCACTCCTTCATATTCCCTTCTTGTAAGAAATTGACGGGGATTCTTTCACTCATTATTTTTTACCTATATTTTGGTTGTTTTTTAAACTCTACTTATTTATCATGATAATTTTCGAGATTTATGCAATTTATCAAGATTTTTTAATAAAGTTGAAAAGTGTTTTTTAATTTTTGATTCAAGGTTTGTAATAAATCAACTTCTAATTCTCCGAGTTTTCTTGTTATCAAATTTCTTTCAATCGTTACTATTCGAGAAACTCTAACTTTAGAAATAACTTTTAATCCCGTTTGGGAAAATTCGGAATCGTTTTTATAAATCAAAAATTCTTCCACATTTATACTACTAACATTTTGAGAAGAAATAAAACAAACTGTAATATCTCTGCCTGATAAGTCAACCCACAATACAACAGCAGGACGAAGTTTTGTGGTACTTAAATCTGTAAAAGGAAAGGGAACTAAAACAATATCACCTTTTTTGAGAGACATTATATCGGTTCTCCATCTTCTAAGGTGTAAATATCGGGTTCATCCTTGAGAAAATCAAAAGAATGACTTTTTTCGGCTAAGTTAACAATATCTCGTGTTGAAATTAAAGAATCATCAAAGAACAATTTTTGTTCAAATATTTGGCGTTCTTCATTAGTAAGTAATTGAACTACGGTGATTAAGGAGTCAATTAATTTTTGATTCATGATTAACCTCACTGAATATATCTAATATGCCAACATATCCCATGCCAAAAAACAGCAAGGGCTTAATAATATTAAGCCCTCCACCGAGGTTTTTTTATGGACGACTACGGCGCTTATTATAGGTTTGATATTGAGCATTTTTGCGCATAGATTGACGCTTACCTTTTTCTAAATCTGCTAATAAACTATCCATTTCCGCCATGTCGGGCGCTATGACATCAAATGCTACCCCAGAAGCCATCATTTCTTCTTTTGCTTCCTCTAAACGCTGTTTTGTGCCAATAATGTCGCCCCTGTCAAGATTTTTAACCGCTTCCTCTCTAGCGCGCGTCGCCATTAATTGCACTACTTTGGCTTTGACTTCCTCATTGAAAGGATAATTTGCCAACTCCGTAGAATTAACCACAGGTAAAGATAACTTATGATGAGATACTTTTCTGGATTGGGTTTCATTATCATCATAGGCTAATCGGCATTGGATGAGGGGCGCTGATGCCGTCATGGGGGGAACTTTCAAGCGCACCACCACATCAATATGATTCCCGGCGATGAGATTCGGTAACTTATAGCGCCCGTATTCCGTAGTTTCGAGATCATTAAAGACATCCACCAATTCCACAGGGGAAAAGGTTTTGATACCTAAACTGACTTTTTGCCCAATGGTTGCCATAATGCCCTGTAACTCAGCATTGAAGATACTTGGTAACTGATCGGGGTTTTGGATATAGTAATAATTACCATCCCCAGTGAGGGCGATGCCTTGCATCAAATCCTCATTAAAATCATCACCGATGCCCATAGTGGTAGTGGTAACACCTCTTTGACTCAAGCCGTTAACAGCATTACCGATGACATCGGGATTAGTTTCCCCCACATTCGCCAAACCATCGGATAAAAGGATGACACGGTTTAAGGATTCAGGTTGCAGATATTGACTAACTTGAGTAGCGCCCTCCACCCATCCATCATATAATGCGGTTGTACCACCGGGGGTAATTCTTTTGATGCGATTGATAATCTGTTGTTTGTCTTTTGCCTGTTGAGAAGGGATAATTACTTCCACTTCATCATCATAAATGGTAACGCTAAGGCGATCAGATTCCCCTAACTGTTGCACCGCATAGATGGCGGCGGCGCGCGCATAACTAATTTTATCACCACCCATCGATCCAGAGCGATCAATTACTAACCCTAAATTGAGGGGAGGGCGCTGGTTTTTCGTCTTAATTTCTGGTACTGTAATCCTCATGATAACATCGAGATAGCTAACGTTATCAGTAGCAACAGCATCTCTTAAACAGATGAAGTGCGCTTGGGGTTTAATTTGGTTCATAATTACCTCTTTTGAATGAATATTGATTAATTTGTCTGTTTTAAGCCACTCCGTAACTGGTGTGAGGGCGCTTGTAAGGCGGTTGCAAACCTAAAACTATATCCTCTCGTGTTACTCCCATTTGAATCAAATCCTCAGCAGGATTGAGGTCTGTGGCATTTTGTTGCAACCAAACTTTTTCTTGTTTAATATCAAAATGAATAACTGTGTAATAAATTCTTTTATAGCCATCCCAACCCACATCTAACCACAAATAATGATCTCTGATTTCGTCAAAAATTAATTGAGATTCATAATCATCATCTTGTTTTTGCATTGAGTTATATTGAGAAAGTAATTGTTTAATATATTGACGGTATAATTTCAATTTATCCATTTAATTTAATTTCGATAAAATTACAAATATTCAAGATGATTGATCATTTCTTCCACTTCGAGTATTTGCCAAATGAGAATTAAATGTTGTATTATTTCTCCAATGGATTTACTTTTTTGCTGACAATAAACAATGCCGAAATGATTAATGCCTTGATGATGAAGTCTCAAAAAATCTGTATCTTGCGTAAAAATAACTCGTTTTTCAGATACGGCAAATGCTAATTGTTCTTGATCTGAAATACCGATAAGATATTTTTCAGGGGTAGTAGTTACATCAATTCCTCTTCTCTTCAAACCATAAGCAATCGCTTGGCTAATATTTTCATCTAAGTGAAATTTTATCTTATTTTCCATCTATACTTTTAAGTTTTTGTTCCACTAAAGAAAAGGTATTTTTCTTCATTTCTAAGGCAAAATTTTCATCATCTTCTATTTGCTTTCTAATCTCATCTTGATGATCATAATAGTAAGCTAATGTGGCATAAATATCTGACAAATTAATACTAGGATAATGTAGTAAAATCTCATCGGGAGACATTCCCATTTTTTCATGGCAGATTACTATATTTTGTACGGTAATTCGATGCCCTGCAATGCGAGGTTTTCCACTACAAACCCCTTTGGTAATTTCAATATGTTCTTTGATAACGGGAAATATTGTCATAATTGTTCTCTTTTAAATAATTGAATTTATCAATGATAATATTATTTTATTGATTTCGTAAGAATTGTCTAATCATAACTTTTTCCTCTGATATTTTTGGGCATAATTACCTCTTTTGAATGAATTTAAGTAAAATTTGGCTTAAATGTTGCATTAATGACTCTCGCTCTTTGCTACTCTGGGGATAGTTAAAATCATCTCGGATATGCAACTCCAAACCTTCCAATATCTTTAACCTTGTCCATTTTTCTTCTTCCTTATCAAAATTATTATCTTGGTTTACTGGTTGATATTGTTTCGTTGTGGTTGCTGGATTTCGTTTATTTTTTAAATCACTCAGAAAATCTAAAGCGGAGTTACTAGATTTGGTTAAAGAGGGGTGGGCGCTGGTAAGATTAACAGTAATCCCCCCAACTAATAAGGTTTTTAACTCCTCGTCAGTTTTGCTAGTTAATAAATCATTGATGGCATTAGTGCCAATACCATCGGTTAATAAACGTTTAATCAGCAATATTTGCAGAAGGTGACGATAACTATAAAAAGCATAGCGCTGACGGCGATTAGGTTCATCCATCAATCGTTGACTGGTGTAACTGCGCACAAGGCGCACATTAATTTCTTCAGTGATTTTGCTATTGCCTTTCACTTGGGGTAAGTATTGGGGTAATAACTGGTTGGCTACCTCCACAAATTCATCTATTAACCATTCTTCATGGTTGTTTTTGATCGTTTCTAAGTCCATAGTTTAAAGATAACATTTACTTTTTAAAATGTCAATATCATTCTTCAATGGTAATAAGTAAGAAGAGTTTTTATGTGTTTTCATATAAGTGAGGTATTTCCAATTTATAAACTTTTCCTAATCTTTTTTGAATAGAAGGTGATTTAATGAATGATACAAATTTATATGTATAGATTTATCGAAAAATTGGTGTCCTGAAGGTGAATTGACAATGCAGACTTTATTTACTATCACTCCCCACTTTGTCAAAACTAATTAACTAAGTTTATCAATGTAGGGAGTGTCAGTCTTATAACTAAAACTTCTCGCCGATGCCAAAGTGAATACGATTATCACCCACATCATTGATACCATAATCAATGCGAATTGGCCCAACTGGAGAATTAATCCTCACCCCTAAACCATAGCCAAAACCGCTACCACTCAATCCTCTAGCTTGGGAAGGATTACCCGGTACAGATGAAGCAGAACCTAAATCTGTGCCGTAGTCTAAAAACAGCGCCCCTCCCACCACCGAGAAAATAGGGAAACGATATTCAGCCGTAGCCTGTAAATAGGTGCGCCCTACACCTAAATCGCCTTCTCCGTAGCCTCTAACAGAACTGCTACCCCCTAAAACAAAAGATTCGTAGGGGGGTAAATCTCCTAAAATCGTCCCTGTCTGCACGTTAAAAGCAAGGGCTTGGGGCTTATCCTTCACAAAATCAAAATTGATCCAGTTAATAGGTATATAGTAACTATAACTAGCCCGAATCCGATTTAACAAAATATTACCTGACCCGAAAGGCACACTTTGATCCATACCAAATAATAAAAAACTGCCATCCGTAGGTTGTAAGGGGTTATTACGGAAATCCCGTGAAGCGCTGACGCGCGCTAATAATAGGTCATCTCTTCCACTGTCACTAAAGGCTAAGTTAGCGCCCCCCGTTGACTTAGGTGCAATATCACCATCACTATTTTCGATTGTTACTCGTTGATATTGTAATCCAGCGCTCACCACCCAATTAGCTTTGGTAAAAGGATCGGGCGCTAGAGGGCGAGAAAAGGTTATTCCACTACCGGTTCTAATAACTCTAGGGCTATCATTACCATTAGCCGTAGTTATGTCATCGGTTTCTGTACCTGAATAGACTAAGGAAATAGAGCGACGACGGAAAAGATTAGCAGTATAGGAAGTGCGATCTGGATAAGTGGCAATCCAAGGATCGCGCAAACTCAAATCAAATAATAACTCCCTTTCTCCTAACTGAAATTCTGCTCCTAAATTTTGATTGTTGCCCCCTAAATTTTGCTGTTGATAACTCACCGTACCAAATAAACCGCTATTGGAACTAATCCCAGCGCCCGCCGCAATGGATCCTGTATTACCTTGTACTACATCAATATTTAAAATAACTTTAGAAGGGTTTTCCGCTTGGGCAAAAGAAAGGCGCACGTCTTGGAAAATGCCAAGTCCAAAAACTCGTTGTAAGTCTCTTTGGGCAGTATTGCGATTGAAAATATCACCCGGTTTTAATTGCACTTCCCTAGTAATAACAAAGTCTCTGGTTTTACCTTGTTCTTCTTCGTTATCTTCATTGAAAAAGCGCACTTTAATATTTTCAATTTGCCCCTCAGCGATAGTAAGAGTGATCACCCCTTCCGGGCTGACTTCAGGCGCACCAACGATTTGAGCTAAATCAAAGCCATTATCGCTATACCATTTATTGATACTGGCAATACCTTCCCTGACATCTCGCAGGTTAATAATTTTGCCGTACTGCTCACCGAATGCTTCTTGTATTACCGCCGGGGGAACTTTCGATTCCGTAGCGCCCTCCGTGAGGGATTCAATTTCCACCCGTGATAAAGTAGGGTTTGGTTGCACCGTATAGGTAATACGTACCCCTAACGGAGTGTCGGAGGGCGCTACATCCACATCTCGAAAAAATCCCGTGGCAAAAATGGCGTTAATATCTTCTTGTAAACGACTACGGGTGGTAGTGCGCCCGGCTTGAGTACCAATGACGTTATAAACTAAGTCTTCTAATTCTCCCTCTACTCCCGTCACCAATACTTCCGCAACTAATACCCTTGCTTCTTCCTCATTGTTATTTTGAGCCATCAAAACTTCCGAGGTTTTTTCTAAGTTTGAGGTTTTCTCTAAGTCTGAGATTTTTTCTGAGAAAAATTCTTCTTGACTCTCAGGGGAAGTGAGAGGGATTTCCGTTTCTAATTCTTCCGTGAGAGGTTGATTATTGTCGGGGGTTATGGATACAGCCTGACTGATGACAGTTGCGGTCGGATTTTGCCAGTTTTCCACGGGGATATTAATAATTTCTGCTGAGGCACTAAGATGAGGCGTCAGAAAAAGGGCGGTTATGAGAGGAGTTTTTAGCCCCCATATCCACCATTTTCCCTTGTTTTTTGGTGTTGACTGTGAAGGATTAGCTAAATCATGGTTAACAATTTTGATTTTGCCTATGGAGTCTTGTTCATAAGAATTTTTCTTAGCAGAGGGGATATACTTTTTCATTTTTAATAGTTTTTTGTTACTCACAGCCACACACCAAATTTTATTCATAGAAATAATTGTTTTCAACTATAATAGCTATTTTTCAGTTTTTCAATTTGAGTCAAAACTCGTTGTTGTACTTTTTGATAAGCTGACTCAATTTCCCCTAAATCTCGGCGAAATCGATCTTTGTCCATGACTTTTTTTTGTTGATCTTGTTCCAAGGTATCCCAAAGGCGACAAGTATCGGGGCTAATTTCATCAGCAAGAAGTATTTTTCCTTCTGCATCTTTACCAAATTCTAGTTTGAAATCCACTAAAGTTATATCACATTTTCCAAAAAACTCTTGTAATAATTTATTTATTTTTAAAGCTAATTCTTCTAATATTTTAACCTCTTCTGTTGTGGCAATTTTTAATAAAGCGAGACGGTCTTTTGTTAATAACGGATCATTTAAGGCATCATTTTTGAGATAAAATTCGGTGAGGGGCGCTGGTAATATTTCTCCTTCTTTGATGCCTGTTTCTCGACATAAACTACCCGCTGCGATATTTCTCACTACTACTTCCAGCGGAATAATTTGCACCGCTTTAACCAGCATTTCTCGCTCTGATTTTTGCTCAATAAAATGCGTAGGAATGCCTTTTTTTTCTAATAGTTGCAATAAAGCAGAAGTGATATTACAGTTAATCGCTCCCTTTCCCATAATGGTGCCTTTTTTTTGAGCATTAAAAGCAGTTGCATCATCTTTATAGTAAGTTAGATAAATGTTTTTTTCTGTAGTGGGATAAATGATTTTTGCTTTCCCTTCGTATAATTTTTCCATGTTTATATTATTTTAAAAATTTTTCGTTATTCACAAGATTGTATTTTACAGCGAAAGGAAGAAGAAAATTGACAATGGATAATTGACAATGGACAATTACGAAGTTTTACTATCCTCGTGTAGTAAGTTATCACTTTTTCATTAACCCCTATCTACCTTTGCCCTTTGCCTCTTACTATATGGAGTTTAAACAAAAACAGGAGATTTTGTGCCTAAAAGACTTTTAATTGATTGTAAAAATTTCTGCTCAATATAGGGTTTGGTAAAGTAAGCATCAGCACCTAAATGGGTGGCTAATTTTTGATGTTTTTCGTTACTACGGGAAGTTAACATGGCCACGGGAATGCGAGTTAATTCGGGGAAACGGCGCCGTTGCCCTAAAAATTCAAACCCGTTCATATTAGGCATTTCAATGTCACAAATCACTAAACTAATGTTAGAAGATTGTTGCAGTTGATCTAGTGCTTCTTTACCGTCTTTTGCTTGTAAGACACGATAGCCTGATTTTTCTAAAGATAACGCCAAAGTTCGGCGCATGGCGGCACTATCATCCACCACTAACACCGTAGTCGCTTGAAAAGCGCCCGTCACCGCACCATTACTATTATCACTGAATTGAGAAGGCTGACGGCGATTTAAAGAAGCGCCCGGCTGGGTAGCATCAAAATATTTTTCGAGGAGGAGGGCGCTGTTAATGACAGGAATTAAAGTACCATCCCCTAAAATGGTACAACCGTAGGTATAACTGGGGGCGGTGAGGGCGCTACCGAAAGGCTTAATAACCAATTCCTGCTCACTGAGAAGGTTATCAACCTCTAGGGCGAATAATTGTGAGCCTTGACGGATTAATAACATGGGTTTACCCCAATCATCGGGAGTGGGTAACACCTCTAAGGCTTGGGTAGTGTTGGCGGTGGTATCAGCCACATAACAACGATAGGAGAGCAAATCAGCGAGGGGATAAATGGGAATAATTTTATTCTCAAAATGTAAAAAGCGTTTATTACCAGAAGTTTTTAATTGGAAATCCTCTGGTACTACGATTTCTTCGATGTTATCAGAAGGTAAAGCATAAAAATGATTTTCTGCCGATAATACCAATAACTTGTCAATAGTAAGAGTTAAAGGTAAACGCATGGTAAATACTGTACCTTGATCCGGCGTAGAATCTACCCCAATAGCGCCCTTCAGAGAGCGCAACTGAGAGCGCACGATGTCCAAACCTACACCGCGCCCTGAAATTTCCGTCACGGCGGCGGCAGTGGAGAAACCGGGTTCAAAAATGAGATCGAGTAAATTTTCTTTGGATGCCACCGCCAATTGTTCAGGGCTTAACAGTCCTCTTTCTACCGCTTTATTACCGATTTTGGCGAGGTTTAAACCTGCTCCATCGTCGCGCACTTCGATAATGGTTTGGTTGCCCTGATGGTAGGCTTTCACTTCAATTTGTCCCGTTTCCGATTTGCCCTTGTGTTTACGCACTTGGGGCGGTTCGATACCGTGATCGAAGCCGTTACGGATTAAATGCACAAGGGGATCATATAATTTTTCGAGCGCTGCTTTGTCAACTAATACGTTTGTACCGCTTAATTTAAGATTAACTTTTTTGTTGTATTTAACGGATAAATCTCGTAAAACCCGGGGGAAACGGTTTAAAACTTCGCCGAGAGGTAACATTCTTGCCCACATCAACTCGTCTCGCATTCTGTTTAACATTTGTCGTTGGTTTTCGACAGTTTGCCCGGATTGACTGGCATAGAGGGCAATATCGTCCACTGATTCTTCTAACTGGATCATTTCTTCGATTAAACCTTGTACAGCGTAATACAAGTTGTCGTAGCGATCCATTTCGAGGGAGTCGAAGGCAGAGGTAAGGTTAATATCGCCATCTTCACCTAAATTAAAAGGCAGATTTGAGCCATTACTTTGAATGTTGAATTTGTCGGGGGAAGTAAGCATTTTATCGGACAATTCCCTCAAGGTATTTGCCATTGACTGGAAGCGCTTGAACCTTTCTAGTAAATCTTGTACTGAGGTTTGCAGTTTGTCGTTTTGCAGGGATAAACCGTTGCGGTTAATGGATAATTCCCCAATGAGGTTATTCATCCTTTCCAGTCTTTCTAAGTCAACCCTAACCGTAAGGTTATTTTTTGAGGTAGTAGCGCCCACCGGTTGTTTTTGCTCTTTAATTTGCTGTTTGATTTGTTGTTGTCTTTGGCGAGGGGCGCTGTTGATTTCCCGTTCATTTTTCAAACTTGGTAGTTTTTGATAGGCTTCCTGTACTGATTTAACGGTTTCTGCCACATTTTGCGGTTTCACTGGGGGGGTGAAGGGCGCACTTTGCGCACTCGATAACGTTTGTTTGGCAAAACTCAGCAACTCTTGTTCAACTCGTTTTTGTCGAGTGGCAAGGCTTTCTACCTCTGCTACCTCTGCTACTTCTTCTACTTCTTCTACCTCTGCTACCCCTTCTACCTCTGCTACCCCTTCTACCCCTTCTACCTCTGCTACCCCTTCTACCTCTTCTACCCCTTCTACCCCGAAAACATCATCTAAAGCTGGTGTTGTGTCATAGGCTTCCAATTCAGCTTGAATAGCGCCCTCCTCAATACTAGAGAAAGTAACTTTATCACCGAAAACATCTTCTAAAGGAGGATTTTCTTCTTCTTCCTCATCTTCCATAATATTCAAAATATCGATGTCGGGGGGAGTAAACACTTCTTCCAGTGAGGGAATTGTGCTATTTTTGTCCTCTTCGAGGGCAAGTTGTGAGGCTTTGGCAAGAAGGTTAATTTCTTCTTCGCTAAATTCAGTGGCAAAAATTTCCTCAATAGATGGTATATCTTCCTCATCTTCTTGATCTTGATCATCACTCATCGCCATAATTTCCATATCACTGAGTTGAGAACCAAATACTTCTTCTAAAGATGGATCGTTGGTTAAACTATCTTTATCGAAGGAGAAATTCATAATTTCTTCGGCACTACTGACAATATCCCCAAATACATTTTCTAATTCTCTGGTGTTGTCTTCTTCATCTTCTTGATCGAGATAGAAAATATCATCTTCACTAGAGTTAATAAATGGTGTGGTGAGGGGCGCTTGATAGCCTTTTTCAGCGAGGTTAATTAGTTCTTGACTGGGTTCTCCCCCTGTGGTACGGTTGCCGTTTAATACCAAAGTACGAGAGTTATCCGCATCTCGAATTACCGTTTCAATGATGTGAATAACTTGATCGGGGTTATTTTCCAGCGCCCTCAACCCCAACTCAGCGATAGAAGCGAAACCACTAAGTTGTAACATTTCCCCAAATCCTGAAAATACCTCAAGGGTAGCTCTCAATTCCCCTGCTAAAGGTTGCGCGGTAGGATTAATTAACACGGCGCGCAGTCTTTCAATTTCTTCCAAGACATCCACTTCAAACATAGATTGGACAATATCCACCCCTAAATCAGTGGAGGAGGGGATAAAGTCATCAGGGCGATTGAGGGCATCTCCTAGCCTTGCTTCCAGCTTTTGCCACACATCATGGGCTTGACTTAAAGCCTCTGGCGCATCATATCTTCCCGTGTCCATTTGTGCCATGAGAGGATTGCGCAAACAGTCGTAACCTTCTAATAGTAAAGATTCCAACTCGTCATCAATAATTACCGTTTGATCATAAAAGACTTTGATAATATCTTCGAGACGGTGGGCAATGGTTTTGATGGCATTTAAACCCACCGTAGCTGCACCGCCTTTGATGGAGTGCGCCGCACGCATAATATCGTGGATTTTGGCTGTGGTGCGCTCTGATTTGAGGCTCAATAAGGCTCTTTCCATCATCCCCAATAGTTCGGGCGCTTCTTCCATAAAGAAACCATAACTTGGTTCAGTTGTATTAACCAATGCTTCTTTTTCTTCATCTACTAATAGAGTGGTGCTGGGGGCGCTGGTTGTCCTTCCAGCGAGGGCTAATAGTTGTTCGCTCGGTTCACCTCCCCTGTCTCTATCCCCCGCTAATACTCGCTCTTTGGCTTCTGTGATGTTTTCCAAAAATACGGAGGCAATTAAATTCAGTTGTTGGGGACTTTCGTTTAAGGCATCTTGGGCGACTTGACAAATTTCCGTAAAGCCGGGTAGGTTTAACATCTCTCCAAACCCCGAAAATACTTCCATTTGCATGGTTAAACTTTCGCTGAGGGCGCGCGCGTCTCCCCTTTCGTAATCTGCTGTGATGGCTTCGATACCCTGCACTACGTCAACTTCAAAAATGGAGGTGGCAATGTCAATACCTAAGTCACTGGATGATGGTAAATATTCTTCGGCTTTTGCTAATTCTTCCCCGTATTTCTCCTCAAATACCGCCCATAATTCATTGGCAGTGTGGAGGGCGCTTTTTTCATCAAATTCTCTACTTTCTGCACGCGCCATGATTCCTTCTCGCAATAAGGGATACAATTCTCGATAATAAGTGATTAATTCGTCATCTAAGTTGATATTTTCGTTAAATAATCCTTTAAAACTTTTTTCCACTCGTAAGGCAATATTACCTAAATCTTCTAATCCTGAACTGCGCGCGCCGCCTTTGATGGAGTGCGCCGCCCTCGCAATTTCATTAATTTCATTGATACTATGGGGATCATCAATAACTTTTTCTAATCCCTCATCAATTAAAGCAATCAACTCCACTGCTTCTTCCATAAAAAATTCATAGGCTTGTTGTTGCAACTCTGATTGTTGCTCCATTTCCGCTTCATTGTCTTGGGCAAATGAGCCAAAAATGTCTTCTGACTCCTGAGTTTCCATGGAAAAATCACCAAAGATATGGTCAAAATTTTCTAAATCTTGATTTTCTTGGTTAAATTCCTCAAAAGCATTAACCAAATCATCTTCATCAGTTAATTCTGTGGTTGGTACATCCGTTTCATCTTCCAATGGTGGTAAATTCTCAGTGAAATTACCAAAAACATCGGTTAAATCATCATCGGTTAATTCTGTGGTTGGTATATCTGATTCGTCTTGGATTTGTGCTAAATTCTCGATCAAATTACCAAAATCAAAAATCGATTCTTCTTGATTGTCTAATTCCTGATTTTCTTCACTGTGATTAACCAATTCCTCAAAATTACTTTCTTCTTGTGATAAGGTTTCTTCTGCTAAATCTGCAAAATTAACTTCTTCTTCTTGGGATAAAGTTTCCTCTACTGAATCAGTAATATCAGCAAAATTATTTTCTTCCTGTGATACCGTTTCCTCTGCTAAGTTAGCAAAATCAATTACTTCTTCTTCTTGGGCAATTTCTTCCACTGAGTTAGTAAAATCAACAATAAATTCTTCTTCTGCTTCAATATTTTCTGTCACCCATAAATCAGCAAGATTATTGCCTTCTTTGTCATCATTTTGACTACTGAAAACTTCCGTGGGGGAGATATTTTCCAAATCATTTTCCATCACATCCTGTAAATTTAAACTGGGATGAATGTCATGTTTTTCTGCTACATTGAGAGAAGTTTCTTGGTCAAATTCCAATTCTTCCAAGTCTAATTGTCCTGCCAAACGCCGTAATTCTAAGCAGGGATTACCACCATAGGTGCGATCTCCAGCCAACACTTCTTGTCTTGCTTCGGTGACATCATCAATTAATATAGTTGTAATTTCCCTAATGTCTTCAGGATGATTAGCGATAGCCATACTTGCCGTTTGTGCAATTTGCCGAAAACCTGACAAATTAAACATTTCGCTGAAACCTAAAAATATCTCAACTTGTAGATTGACTTCTTCCCGTAGATTTTCTTCCCCTACATTATTAACAATAGATTTTAAATGCTCAATGGCATCACCCACATCTGACTCAAACATGGAAGCCACCATATCCACGCCTAAATCTGCTGATGAGGGCAAATAGTCGCTATTTTTACTATCTCCTAATTTCGCTTCTAATTGTTGCCAAATTGGTTGGCTTTTAACTTCCCATTCTGAGCTATATTCTCCTTGTTCTATTTGTTCTAAAAGGGCATTTTTTAGGCAATCAAAACCATCTAAAAGTAACCCCTCTAATTCATCATCAACAATAGTTTTTTCATCAAAAAGAGCTTTTACATAATCTTCCATTTTGTGAGCAATATTCTTAACCCCATTTAAGCCGACACTAGCTGAACCGCCTTTTATAGAATGTAAACCGCGCATTATATCATTAACTTTTCCGACGGTTTTATCTTCTTTTACAGTTAATAAACCCGTTTCTATTTCGTGTAATAAATCAGGAATTTCAGCGATAAAAAATTGATAACTGGAGTCTTCTAAATCCACCTGATTATCTTCGGGAATTTCTACGATTTCCATGTCAGCAAAATCAACTTGAGCGTTGGTATCTTGTGCTAAACTCATTAGGGCTGAGGAAGGAGTCCCTCCATGAGTGCGATCGCCACTCAACACTGATTCTCGGCTCTTTTCTAAGTCTCTAACAAGAAAATTGGCAATGGCTAAAACTTTGTCAGGGTGTTTATTCAGCGCCCCTCGCCCCGTATCAGCTATCATCATGAAGCCCGGTAGTTCTAAAAGTTCCCCAAACCCTCGTAAAATCTCTAAGGACTCGGTCAATTCCGCTTGGGGGTCAAAACTTTCGGGAGAAGCGATCAACCCTTTCAAACGGCGAATTTCTTGAGCTACATCCACTTGAAAAATTGAGAAGGCAATATCCATACCTAAATCAGGAGTGGAAGGAGTATAATTTTTTACTTGTTGCAAGGAGTCACCCAATTTATGTTCTAATGGTTGCCAGATGGTTTCTGCTTTAGCCAAAGCTGTTTCTTGGTTAAAAGCGCCCTCCACCATTTGCTGTTTCAGTGGGGTGGCGAGGCAATCATAGCCTTCCAAAAAGAGGGTTTCTAATTCTGTATCAACCGCAATCTTATCATCATAAAGGGCTTTGAGATACCCTTCTAGCTTCTCGGCAATACTGTTAATGGCTACCAAGCCCACACTGGCTGAACCACTTTTGATGGATTGCGCAGCCCTAATGATATTATCAGTGTGAGGGGCGCTGTGGTTTTGTTGCAAAGAGAGTAATCCTTCTTCTATGTCTCTCAATAATTGGGGTACTTCATCAATAAAAGATTGATATGCTTGGTTGAATAAATCCATGATTATTACCGATGTGCGCTATGTAGAGTTTGGTTGATTGCCTTCCCTTATAGTTTAGCAATGAATTCTCACTATTTTATCATTCATGTTCTGATGTTGATTAACTCTTTTCAAAATTAGACTATCAAATCTCATATATTTCTGGGATTATCTTTTGTTGAATGGGGGTAACTCGGTATAAATGAGGAGCAAATTTAACTTGACTACTAGCGCCCTCCGCCGAAAATTTTACCAGTAAATTGCCCAAACTATCAGCGCCCTTCACCTGCCCATTATTCCCATCATAAATTACCTCATTTTGAGGATAAATTAAATATTGATTATATATTTTAATAATTGGATTAATACTTTCTTCTTCATATAAATAATAATTACTAAAAATTTGGTTAATAATCTTTTTTAATAAATCTATTATTTGGAAATCTAAATCATAATAATATTTTTGATAATAACTTTTAATATTTATGGCAAAATCATCTACATTATTATTAAAATTAACTCCAATTCCCACTAAAATATTATTAATATGACCTTGATTAATTCTGGTTTCAGCTAAAATCCCCCCTAACTTTTTATGGTCTAAAATAAGATCATTAAGCCATTTTATTTTCACAGGAATAGAGAACATTTCCAGCGCCCTCACCACCGCCACAGCACTTAATAAAGTAACATGATTAGGATGTTTAAAGCAAAAATTATCAGGTAACATCATCGTAAAATATAAACCTCCCGTTAAAGACAGCCATTGATTACCTCTTTGCCCTTTTCCTGCGGTTTGTTGCTTTGCCACCACCACAAAAGGCGCTTTTATCCCTTCTTTTAATAGTTGCCAACTTTGGGTATTAGTTGAAGTTAAAGAATCATAATAAAAGCAATTAATTTCACTTTTAAGTGAGTTATTTAAAGTTATTTTATCAATATTCATGATTTTATTTCTCTCGCAAAGGCGCAAAGACGCCAAGGATTTTTGGGGCAAGTTATGAGGCTAAAGCCGATTTATTTCCAATTCAGCTTATCATCAGAGTAACAATTCTTAATAATAGGAGATAATTATGGCTTTATACGCAGACTTGCATCGTCATTTAGGTGGTTCAGTTGTACCAAGAATATTATGGCGTTATTTCCAGCGTCACAATGAAGATTTAGCACAAAAATTTCCCCTTTATCCAGAGTTTGAAGATTTTTACACCAGAGAAAGAAACACCCTAGAGGAATATCTCGAATTACATACCCTCGTAGAAAGCGTTCAAAATATCGATACCCTAGCATACTTTGTTTATCGATTGATGAGGGGCGCTTATATTTTTGAAAATTTAGCCTATTTAGAAATCCGTTATACCCCCTATCTGCGCACTTCCCCTGACAAAAGCGAATCAGCGCGCATCACCCAAATGGGAGATATTATCGATGTAGTAGGCAAAGCCTCACGGGTGAATGAATATCCCATCGTCACCAGTCAAATTCTCTGTATGCACACCAAATTATCCTACGAAATCAATAAAGCTATTATTGACTTGGCGGTGGAAAAAAAAGGGGATGTGTGCGCTATTGATGTGGCAGGAGGCGATAAACTCTACGGCGAAAGAATGACGGAGTTTGTCAAACTATACCAGTATGCCAGAAGTAAGGGCGTGAAAACCACAGGACATCTTTACGAAACTCCCCATGGTTGCTATCCTGAATTATTACCCTATTTAATGAGAATAGGTCATGGTATCCAAATTCCCCTCAAATATCCCGAATTATTACCAGAAGTAGCCAAACTTAATCAATGCTTGGAAGTATGTCCTACTACTTACCTAAAAACTGGTACATTAGATAATTTAAAAGAGTTAAAAACAGTTTTTGATCGTTGTTTTGAAGCTGGGGTTGACATTGCCATTTGCACTGATAACGCTGGTTTACATAATGTGCGTTTACCCTTTGAGTATGAAAATCTTTTAACTCAAGATGTTATTGATTTTAAGCAATTACAAGCCTGTCAAGATGCTTCCTTTCGTCATGCTTTTGCATGGCCTTACAATCAACCTCCAGCATCTCTTTTAATTGGTTTATTACAGGATAAATCCCATGAAGATTAATTGACAAAAAAACTATTCATAAGGGGTTTAAACCCCTTGCTTATTTTCAGGAAACCAATCATCATCTAATAACTGCTCTAAAGTATAGGGACATTGTGTCGGTAAATTAAGAGTATAATCAGTTTTTATATTGACTTTTTTTAAGGCTTTTTGATAAATTTTGTTAAAGTCTTCTGTGACAGATTTAGTTAAATTAGCGGTTAATCTACCGTTTAACTGATCTCGGAAATTAGCAATTTCATATTGCCAATGATGACAATTTCTTTCATATTCACGCTCCCAATAATTAAGAAGCAATAAATGTATCATAACTTGTTGCAATAAACTTGCCATTGCCAATTTATCTCGTTGTGCCAAACTCTCTAACTCCTCGATTAAATTATCTAAATCTAATTCACTTAATCTCTTTTCTTTTAATAATTTAATGGTTTCTTCTAACCATAAATGATCATCAATTTCGTATAATTCTTGTAAGTTTATTTTTTCTACTATCGTCATATCATTAATTCTCTATGGCTACGAATAACTCAATAATAACTTATATACCGATCCTATTTGAGTTGTGAGATTATTGTGAAGGTAGGAGTCAGGAGTCAGGAGTCAGAAGTAGTGCTTATAAATCTAGGTGTTTTGCGTAATCATTAAATGGTAAAGGGCAAAGGGCAAGGGTAAATATTAAAACTTATTACTTGTTACTTGTTACTTGTTACTTTTCACATGGTGAACCCTTTTAACTATGCTAATTTAAGCTAAACTGAAAATAAATTTGCTAATATGAAGGAGACAGTATGAGAGCGGTTTTAATGGCAGGTGGTTCGGGAACGAGATTACGCCCTCTAACTTGTGATTTGCCGAAGCCGATGGTACAAATTTTAAACCGTCCCATTGCTGAACATATTATCAATTTACTGAAGCGTCACAACATTCACGAAGTAATCGCTACATTACACTACCTTCCTGATGTCATGCGTGATTATTTTCAAGATGGTCATGAATTTGGTGTTAATATTACCTATGCTGTGGAAGAAGAACAACCTCTCGGTACGGCTGGATGTGTTAAAAATTTAGAAGAGTTATTACAAGATACTTTCCTCGTTATCAGTGGTGATAGTATCACCGATTTTGACTTACAAAAAGCCATTGCTTTTCACCGAGAAAAAAAATCTCAGGCTACCTTGATTTTAACTAGAGTACCAAATCCCATCGAATTTGGGGTAGTAATTACTGATAAAGATGGCAAAATTCAGCGTTTTTTAGAGAAGCCTTCCAGCAGTGAAATTTTTTCCGATACTGTTAATACTGGTACGTATATATTAGAACCTGAAGTATTAAGATATTTGCCCCCTAATGAAGAATGCGATTTTTCTCAGGATTTATTTCCTTTATTATTAGAATATGACGAACCAATGTATGGCTATATTGCGGAAGGTTATTGGTGCGATGTGGGGCATTTGGAAGCCTACCGAGAGTCTCAATACGACGCCATGGAAAAAAAAGTGTTACTGAATTTTGCTTATAGTGAAATTGAGTATGGGGTTTGGATGGGTGAAAATACTTATGTTGATCCTACTACAATCATTGCCAGTCCGGCTTTGATCGGTAATAATTGTCGTATCGGCGCCCGTACCAAAATCGAAAGCGGAACGGTAATTGGCGATAATGTGACCATTGGTAATCATGTGGAGTTAAATCGCCCTATCATTGCCAATGGTGTCACTATTGGGGATGAGTGCGCTTTGTCTGCTTGTGTCATTGGTAGGGGTACAAGGATTGATCGGCGCGCGCAAATAGCGGAAGGAGTGGTGATAGGGGCGCTGTGTAATATTGGCGAGGAAGCGCAAATTAATATCGGTGTCAGGGTTTGGCCTCAAAAACGCATCGAGTCGGGCGCTACTTTAAATATCAACTTAATTTGGGGTAACATAGCCCACCGTAATTTATTTAGTCAACGGGGGGTAACGGGATTGGCTAATATTGACATTACCCCAGAATTTGCCGTAAAGTTAGGCGCAGCCTATGGTTCAACCCTCAAACATGGCTCTTCTGTGGTGGTATCAAGGGATCAACGCAGTGTTTCTCGCATGGTGAGTCGCTCTATCATTGCTGGTTTAATGTCGGTGGGTATTGATATTCAAAACTTAGAGTCCACAGCTATTCCCATTTCTCGCACCATGACGCCCAAATTAGAGGTACAGGGAGGGGTTCATGTGCGCTTACATCCTGATCGCCATGAGGATATGCTCATTGAATTTTTCGATGAAAAGGGCATTAATCTTACGAAAGCGAAGGAAAAGAAGATTGAGGGCGCTTATTTTAAGGAAGATTTAAGAAGGGTGCATAGTATTGATATTGGTGATATGTGTTACCCCTCTCAGGTGATGGAAACTTATCGCAAAACTTTTGAAACAGAGTTAAATGTTGGGGCCATTAGTCACAGTAATACCAAAATTGTCATTGACTATGTTTATTCTGTATCTGGGGCAATTTTACCCCAATTACTCGGTAAGTTTGGCTGTGATGCGGTGGTTTTAAACGCTAGTTTGCGTCAGCGCGCCATCACCATGGATGAAAGGGAAATTTTGCTAATTCAATTAGGTCATGTGGTGGAGGCTCTCAAGGCTAATTTTGGGGTACAGGTGTCAGCCAATGGGGAGTTATTTATTTTGGTGGATGAGTCAGGGTTGCCCATTCGTGGGGAGGAGTTAACCGCATTGATGGTGAATACCATTTTAACGGCTAATCCCCGTGGTACGGTGGTAGTACCTGTTAATACTTCTAGTGCGGTGGAACAAATTGCACGGCGCCATGATGGGAGGGTAATTCGTACCAAGGCGAATCCCACCGCATTGATGGAGGCGACTCAAAATAATCCTAATGTAGTGTTAGGGGGAAGTGGTGATATGGGCTTTATTTTTCCCCGTTTACATCCGGGTTTTGATGCGATGTTTTCTATTGCTAAGTTAATTGAAATGTTAACAGTTCAAGAGCGTTCTTTAACTCAAGTGAGGACGGAATTGCCCAAAGTTTCCCATAAGGTACAATCGATCAGATGTCCTCTAAAGGCGAAGGGCGCTTTAATGCGTTACCTTGTGGAGACTGAATCACCAGAAAGGTTAGAGTTAATTGACGGGGTGAAAATTACTGAGCCTCATTCTGATAATTGGGTGTTGATTTTACCTGATGCTGGGGAGTCTCTGGTACATATTTATACTAATAGTGATAATCGAGAATGGATGGATAAATATGCCCATATTTATCGCGCGAAAATTCAAGATTTTATTATTAATCAACAGGCTAATGATTAGGTGATTTCTTAGGAAGATATAGCGTTTTTCATAATTATGAGGCACAGTTATTATTCTCAAGTCCCCCTTTTTAATGGGGATTTAGAGGGATTCTCTTGTACTTCATGATTGTCCATTGTCAATTTGCCCCCATGAATCATTCCCAAAATAGTCAACAAAATAATTTTCCTGATAAGCTAAGACGCATTTAATTTACATTAACTAATTCACCCTTGTTTTTAAATTTT
>JACYMF010000081.1 GCA_015272165.1 Cyanobacterium sp. T60_A2020_053 | reverse complement strand
TATGGGCTGTCGTCTAACGGCGAGTCGGTGAACCAAGAATCCCCCACTATAACCCGTAGGGTTTAGTGGTGGGAGTGTCAAGAGATAATAAAACTAGAACCATAACAAACCTTTTCATGAGCAAGATTAATATTTTTGGTGTTGATCATTTTTATCAGTTCATAGAAGCAAAAAATAACGACTCTCCTCGTCCAACTCTCGTTTTTATACACGGTTGGTTACTTAGTTACAAGTATTGGCAACCAGTTATTGAAAAATTACAAGAAAACTATTCTTGTTTAGCTTACGATTTAAAAGGTTTTGGGGATACGGTGGTTAACAACGATAACAGTAACTATACTTTAGAAGGTTATGCAAAGGATTTACAAGAGTTGTTACGACAATTAAATATTAATAGGGCTTGGTTAATTGGTCATTCTCTCGGTGGTAGTGTGGCGATTTGGGGGGCAGAAATTTGTCAGGGGTTAATCGAAGGGGTAATTTGTCTTAATGCTGGTGGTGGGATATATCTCAAGGAAGAATTTGAACAGTTTAGGGGCGCTGGGCAAAAAATGGTCAAGTCTCGTCGCCATTGGCTGAAATATATTCCTTTTTTAGATGTTGTTTTCGCTCGAATGATGGTTAAACAACCTTTAGCTGTTTCATGGGGTAAAGCAAGGCTAAACGATTTTTTACGGGCGCAGGAGGAGGGCGCTATTGCTTCTTTGTTAGAGTCAACCACAGAGCAAGAAGTTCATTATTTACCACAAATTGTAGCGCGCCTCACCCAACCGTTATATTTTATCGCTGGAAAACAAGACCAGATTATGGAATTAAAATATGTGCGTCATCTTGCCAGTTTTCATCATCTTTTTAATGAGCATCATCAAGATAATGTGGTGGAAATTGATAATTGTGGACATTTTGCCATGTTAGAACAAACATCTTTAGTTACAGATAATATTTTAACAATTCTTGAAAAAGCGTAGCATAATTAAAATTAAATGTTAAGATGATTCTAGTCTCAAAACAGATTTTAAATCAGACTAAAAAATTTAAGAATGATATTAAAAATTTTCTTTCCACTGCTAAGGTATCTACGAGAAAATCATCCTGATGATTGTCATCCCTTAGTAATCTCAAAATATCTGCCATTTTCAAGGGATAAATTTAAGAGAAGGAAAAAGATTGATAATCTAGGGTTTCAATGGGTTTAATTGTTTTCTCGATAGTTTTATTACCCTAGTTTCGTTATAATAGGTAGTTTATCTACTTATTATAATTCAATTTCTCCATAGAAATTGACCATTTACTATTACCATATACAATAATTTGATCTTTAGCAAAGTTAAGGAAAAGTCTATGCTAGACCGCAAGATTTATCAAATGTACAAAGAAGGTTGTGATGTCTCTGTGTTCTTGCGGGATCAACAACGTTGGATTGAGGATGCACGAATTATCGGTATCGAAGGAGATATTGTTACTATTCGCTATGAAATGGATGAGGATTTTGAAAACAGTTCTTGGGAAGAGTTTGTGCGCCTTGAAAGTATCGGCGCTATCAGTCGTAAGTTAGCTTCTGTGCCTCGTGGCTATACGGAAATTAACGTGTCTGATGATTGCCCAGAGGCTGAACAAATTTACCCTCGTCGTCAAGATCAAGATTAGTTTTTTGTTTGATTAATATTTTTAATGGTGGGCATTGCCCACCCTACATAATTTGTGTTAGTTAATGTCTAAATATGATGGATAATTTTTTGGTTTGTGAAGAAGATTTGCCTGTGGATATTTTTGAGCGATATTTACAAAGTGATGTTTTAGCCATTGATACGGAAACTATGGGCTTAGTGCCTCAGCGTGATCGCCTGTGTTTGGTGCAAATTTGTGATAACACGGGTCATGTGTCAGCCATTACCATTAAAAGAGGGCAGAAAAGCGCCCCTCACCTTTGCCAATTATTAACGGCGAAACACATTACCAAAATTTTTCATTTTGCCCGTTTTGATGTGGCACAATTTCTTCATACTTTTGGGGTGGAAACTAACCCGATTTTTTGCACTAAGGTAGCCAGTAAGTTAGCGCGCACCTATTCCTCTAGTCACGGTTTAAAATCCATTGTGCAAGAGTTGGAAGGGGTAGAATTGGATAAAAAGGCTCAAAGCTCTGATTGGGGTAATGTCGGTAATTTATCAACGGAGCAGTTGAGTTATGCTGGGAATGACGTGCGCTATTTAATCCCTATGCGAGAAAAATTGATCGCTATGTTACAACGGGAAGGGCGCTGGGATTTAGCGGAAAAATGTATCAATACTATTTCTTTGTTTGTGGAACTGGATTTGGCTTTTTATAAAGACGTTTTCGAGCATTAATAAGGCGTTTGCCCTCACCCCACCGTGTAATGAATTATATTAGGTTTGGATAATTAATTACAAATAGATTATCTATTCGCACTTTACCCACCGTGTAATAAATTACACGGCTACTGGCATCTCGTTCAATAAATTGAACTAAGAGTATTTTTAGTTGATTTATAAGTGATTAAGCGGACTTGATATTACGTACAGATAAGTAAATTTTTCTGATTAATTCAAGCCTAATAAACAAGCCATGAGCGCCTGTTGAGCATGAAGACGATTTTCGGCTTGATCCCAAATTCTGGACTGTTTTCCTTCCATCACTGCTTCGGTAATTTCTTTGCCACGATAAGCCGGAAGACAGTGTAAAATAATGGCTTCTACACTGGCAAGGTTAACTAATTCTTGATTAATTTGATAGGGTTGAAAAATTGGTTCTCGGGCGCTGGTTTCCTCTTCTTGCCCCATACTTGCCCACACATCCGTGTAAAGAATTTCAGCGCCCTCCACCGCACTTTGAGCATCTTCGGTAATAATTACTTGATCTTTTCTGGTGGCTAATGATTGCGCTTTGCCAACGATGGAGGGCGCTGGGAAATACCCTTGAGGACAAGCAATACGAACATTCATACCCATTAACACGCCTCCCAACAACAAAGAATGAGCGACATTATTACCATCCCCGAGATAAGTCATGGTTAAACCCTCTAAACTGCCAAATTTTTCTTGAATAGTCTGTAAATCCGCTAAAATCTGGCAGGGATGCTCTAAATCAGTGAGCGCATTAATAATGGGAATATCACAATAATTAGCAAAAATTTCCAAATCTTCTTGGGCAAAAGTGCGAATGGCTAAAACATCAAGATAACCATTTAAAACCCTTGCCGTGTCTTGGATTGGCTCTCCTCTACCCACCTGAGTGCGACTGGGGTTTAAATCGATAACATTTCCCCCTAGTTTATACATTCCCACACTAAAAGAAACCCTTGTGCGGGTGGAGGCTTTATAAAACAACAAACCAAGGGTTTTATTTGTCTGAAATTGTCGATTGCCGTTTTTTAAGTCAATGGCTAAATCAATGATTCCTTGAATTTCGGTACTTTTTAAATCTGCAATACTAAGTAAATCTTTACCGACTAAATTTTTCATAAGCAGTTAATTAGATCATAGATGATCCCTAAATCTTAACTTATCCTTCTCGCTAAAATTCATCCATTATCGATTTAGGGCGTTGTTGAGTTTAGTTATGATTGTTAGTGGGAAATGAGCAATCCTAAAAGTATCTGAATTGAGTTTTACCCAAAAAGGTTAGGATAAAGAACTTTAGTTAAACCAACAACTAAAGAAACGATAACACCGACTGCCACACTACGAAAAATAAAATTAATATTATCAAGTCGGTTATTTATGTTAACAATATCAGTTTTGATGGTGGCAATATCTACTCTCATATCATTAAACTTGTCATCTAAAGACTTGATTAAGTCTTTTAACTCTCTTAAATCATTGTCTGTTACTGTACTCATGTTACAATCCTATTAATTAATAATATTGGTTTAATCGAGAGTAGTTACCGCTACTATCTAACCTCATTTTAGTTAACCGAGAGTTATTTTTTCGTCGTAATTATCGTCTAATCATTCATTTTGTTAACACCTGACAGTAACATGAATAAACCACCACCAAAAATAACTATGGCAATGATGCCTAATACTAAATCTAAATTACTTTCCATTTAATTAAAAAAATTTAAGGACCTGAAAAAACAGCATCTTCCACATCTTGACGAGAAAGAGAATATCGAAAAGCTCTTTTGATGTCACTGCCGTCAGCGCCCGCCCGTAGATAAGAAACGTTCAAACCTTCCGTTTCAAGCACAATTTCCGCTTCCCAGTGGTCTTTTTTGATATACCAGTAGTTTAACTGTTGCGAATCTTGATGACAACCCATAGTTTTGAGCCAATTTTCGATGGCAGGAAGAGGATGATTGTATAAAGGACTTTTTGCATCAGGTTGTACCATGACTTTTTTCTTTATTTTTCACTAATAACAGCTAACCTTTACATATCTTAACTGATTTTGGGAAGAAGCCAAAAATTTAAGGTCTTAGCTTAGAGTATGATTTAAAAAAGATTTTCAGCAAGAATTATGATGCACGGTTTTTTACCCCCAGCGCGCTTCTTCCCTTATTTAACTTGGCAAGAGGTAGCCGATATGAAAGATAAAGCCAATACTGTGATAATACAGCCCATGGGCGCTGTGGAGCAACATGGCTACCATTTACCGTTAGTGGTGGATTCTGCCATTAGTGAAGGGGTGATGGGCGCTGTTTTAAATAGTTTAAGTGAGGATATTCCAGCCTATGCGTTACCCACCATCTATTATGGCAAATCTAACGAGCATATGGGCTTTCCCGGCACTATTACCCTCAGTGCAGAAACTCTTTTAAAAATGTTACGGGAAGTGGCACTAAGTATATATCAAGCTGGTTTTCGTAAACTAATTTTCATGAACTCCCACGGTGGACAACCGCAGATTTTAGATATAATTGCTAGAGACTTACATCAGGAATACCCTGATTTTTTAATTTTTCCCTTCTTCACTTGGCGCGCGCCTCACCTCACCAAGCAACTATTAAGCGAAAAAGAAGCCCTCATGGGTATTCATGCCGGAGACGCTGAAACCAGTTTAATGTTAGCCCTTTTACCAGAACAGGTTAAAATGAATTTAGCCGTACAAGAGTATCCTCCTGAGTTACCAGACGACAGTATCCTAACCCTAGAAAGGGCGCTACCCTACCCTTGGATTACCAAAGAATTGAGTAAAAGTGGCGTAATTGGTGATGCTACCGTTGCTACCTTAGAAAAAGGAGAAAAAATTCTTGCTTCTCTTACTGAAGGATGGATAAAAGTAATTGAGTCAGTGTATCGTTATCAGTCACCAAGTAATAAGTAAAAAAAAGCTGTTTTAAAAGTTTCATATCCCCCTCTCCTGCGGGAGAGGGGTTAGGGGTGAGGGCAAACAATTTACTTACATTTTAAGCAGGTTCTTATATTTATAATAAAATTTTAAATACAATGAAAAATTGTTGCCTTATTAATACTAAATTACCTTTTGTTAACGATTTAAAAACTATAATTATTGACGAAAATCAACACATTATAGATATAACAGATCATCAAGATTTATCAGATCAAAATGTGATTGATCTGCAAGGAGATTATTTATCATTAGGAGGTGTTGATTTACAAATAAATGGCGGTTTAGGGTTAGCTTTTCCTGATTTAGATCAGCGTAGTTTATCAAAACTAACAGAAATTTGCCAATATTTATGGTCAGTAGGAGTTGATGAATTTTTACCTGCTATTGTGACTACTTCTTTAGATAAAATCAGACAATCTATAAATATTATTCGTGAATTTCAAGAACAAAAACAACCGAATAAAAGCGCCCGTATCCGAGGTATTCATTTAGAAGGTCCTTGCTTAAATCCAGCAAAAAAAGGCGCTCACCCAGCGCCCTTCCTACTACCTTTAAACTTAGAAAATATCAAAAAAATCATTGGCGAAAATGAAGATTTAATTAAAATTATCACCCTAGCTCCGGAATTAGACCCCCAAGGAGAGGTAATCCCTTATTTGGTCAAAAAAGGCATAATTGTCAGTTTAGGGCATTCCCTCGCCACCGCAGAGGAAGCAAAACGAGCTTTTGAGAAGGGCGCTACGATGGTTACTCATGCTTTTAATGCCATGCCTAGCTTACACCATCGAGAACCGGGGTTATTAGGGGAAGCCGTCACCCGTGAGGGGGTTTACTGTGGTTTAATCGCAGACGGGCAACACGTTGCACCCACCATGTTAAAATTAGTTTTACAAGCCAGTCGATATGGTCAAGGTATTTTTGTGGTTAGTGACGCTTTAGCGCCCATGGGCTTAACTGATGGGGTGTATCCGTGGGATGAGCGCCAAATCACTGTAAAAAATGGCACTGCTACCCTTCCTGATGGTACTTTATCCGGCACTACTTTACCTCTGTTGCAAGGCGCTCAAAATCTCTTTGATTGGGGTATTTGTACTGTTGATCAAGCTATTGATTTAGTGACAGATGCACCCCGAAGGGCGCTGGGTTTAGCTACTTTTCAAGTCGGTAATGGTGGCGGTTTCGTGCGCTGGAGTGTCAAAAATAATCAACTCACATGGCAAAGGATGGATAATTGACAATTGACAATGGATAATTAATTCTTCCTCTACTTATTAATTTATAACTCATAATTCATAATTCATAATTCCACCTCTGCTACTTCATTTAAAGTTTGGGGTAATAATTGTAAATCATCATCATTTTCATGGGAATATGACGAGCTATAATAACGACATTGATTATGACATTGACGATAATTTAAGCACTTATCATAATCATAACTTTCATCATTCAATGTAGTTAATTTTGATAATAAAGTTTCTAACTCTAATTTATTTTTATCATGGCTTTTTTGATCATAATTAATCTGATAACTTTCAGGATTATTTGGTAATTTAACAAACCAATAAATAAAGCTGATATTTTCAGGGGCATAGTCCATAATTTCTGTAAGGACAAATAAATATAATTTTGTTTGCCAATTATTCACTAAATAGTCAATTTTAGTTGGTTTTAAATATGTTTTCCAATCGAAAATAATAGCCTGATTGGGTTTTAAAATTAATTGATCATACACCACAGTAAAAATATATTTATCTAACCATTTTAGTTGTAATTTAACTTCTGCTTCACTACTAATTATATCTTGATCTTCACATAAATCATTAATCGCAGTGTGGAGGGCGCTGAGAGACTCTTGTAAATCTTGTTTTTGATTAAGAATATTTGTTAATGGTAAATTTAGTTTTTTTTGTTGCATTAATCGATGAAATAAACTCCCCCATTCCGTGCTGTTATTTTCATCAAATTTATGAAAATTTGTCAGTTGTTTAAAATAAGCATCAATAAATTGACGGGGACATTTTTCTAAGTTATTAAGATGACTTTGGGATAAATGCCAATATTTTTTATTCATATTAAAATAAAATTAACTAAGATTCGTTAATTGTATGATAGCAGTTTGTAAAGAATCCAGCGCCCCTCCCCCCGTCTTTAATTGTAAGTCTAATTCTAATAAAATAGGCAAGGTTTTTTGTAACTTTTGAGCAGAAATATTCTGGACTTCTTGACGTAAAAAATAAATTCGTTTAGGGTTACTTATGTCAGCGATTTTAGCGATTTTTTTCTCATCTTTTTCTCCTGCTTCCATTAATGTTTTTATAATAGTCCAAGTGCGAAATTGACCCACTAAAGTGGCGACAATTCTCAAAGCTGGTTCATTAGTTTGCACTAAATTAGTAACTAAATTAAGAGCATAATTAGTATCACCTTTTAAAATAGCTTGGGCTAACTGTAAACTATTTTGATTACTTACATTAACCAGACTGCTGACTGTTTCGGCACTAATAGGCTGAGAATTTTCTCCCTGAAAAATTGCTAATTTATCCAATTCTTGCCACAATAAACGGGTATCATTACCCACACAATTAGCTAAAATTTCCAGCGCCCCTCGACTAAGTTTTATGCCTTTATTTTCAGCAACTTCCGCTACTTTTTTTTGTAATATTTCCGTTTGCCACACCGCAATTAGAGAAAATTCTTTGACTTGGGCATATTTATTGATTAACTTGGTACTTTTGAGGCGCGAATCAGGTTTACGGGCGCTGGTTAATAGTAAATGACTACTATCAGGTAATTGAGGTAAAGTTTTTTGTAATAAATCTAGTAAATCGTCACTACAACTATGCGCGAGATTAGTTTCATTTAACCATACCAAGCGCTCTCCAGCCCCAAAAGGAGGCGTCATGGCTAACATTAACCCCTCTCTGATATTGTCTTCTTTATCTCCAGCTAGTTGTTCAAAATTAAACTGTAGCCAATTCTGATCAATTTTCTCTGATTTTAACTGGGTAATTTCTTGATTCATGGCAAAATCATCATCTCCCCAATAAAAGTATGTTGGCATGGTTCAAAAAATTAACTATTTATCAATTAAATAATAACCGTGAAGGGCGCTGGAGTTATTTCTCGTAGTGATAGCGCGCCTGTAAAAAATCAATACGCTCTTTTTTCACACGATAAATCAATCGATGTTCTAAATCAATTCTACGAGACCATGTATCAGAATCTAAAAATTTCAAAGGCTCTGGTTTTCCGATGCCTTGAAAAGGTGATTTGATTATCTCAGTGACTAAGTCTAAAATTTTGTTAGCTTTTGCTTTATCTTGACGATACCACCAAGCTAAATCTTCTCGAAAACGAGGATGAAATACTGGATATAAAGAAACAACCTCATTTTTACTTGATTTTGCCAATGGTTGAGTCGATTTTTTCCTTTTATCTTTCAATATTCAACTCCTCACACAAATCATCAACCGTATAAGGTGAAGGGGCTTTTTCTTGATCCCATTGCTGCGAATCTGCTAAGGCTTCCAAAAGACGTTGCCCATTAACGGGTGAGCGCAATAAATATAAAGTCTCTAAAAGGCTAGATAATTCGTCTGCACTAATTAAAGCAATATCTTGATGTCCACGACGCTTAATAATAGCAATACTTTTATCATTTTCAATTTCATTTAATAAATGAGCTAAATTTTTTCTTGCTTGAGTGTAAGTAGTTTGAATAGAAAACATTTCAAATAATCTGTACAGAGACAATGTATGCTAATTTTAGTGTAGATCAAAAACATATCACCCGAAAATACTTTCTTTCCTTTTCTCTTTTCACAGAATAAAAATTGCCAAAAAAAAACCTCCCCTTCTTCCCCTTACGAAGGAGAGACGAGGAGAGGTTAGAGAGGGACTGTATTGAAAACTAAATCAAATCAGCTTAGAAACTAAAGGTAGTTCTCAAAGTACCGATGAAACGGCTTTCGCCTAAGTCAGCACTAGAGTCAACATAGATTACACCTGGAGTGATCGTAATGTTTTCGTTGATAGGATACTTGTAGAAACCCTCAAGATGGAAAGGCTTAGTTTCTCCTCCTTGCTCTTTGTAAGGTTGAACCCCCGCAAAAATACCTAAAACACTACCTTCTTTACCGAAGTCAGGGAAAGCAACTCCACCACCATAGCTGTAAACATTAGCGCTTTTGCCACCGCCACTAGCATCGGTGTAGCTGAAAAAACCGCTCAGACTGATACGTTTGTTAAGACGTAATGAAGCCTGAGTACCAAGAGAGTTAGTTTCATAAGCAACACTATCACCAACAGGGAAGTTAGCATTATCCGTACCAACTAAACGATCACCACCACCGTAGCCAAACAAGGGAAGACCAGCAGTGTTATAACCACGAACATAGGTGACACCTAAATCGAAATTCTCACCAAAGCCAAAGTCAAGCTGTGCCAAAGCAGCATAAGCACCATCGAATAAACCATTACCATCGGTGGGGTTAGATGCATTAGAAGCAAGATAGCCTAAACTCAAGCTACTGTTACCAAAGAAAGGAGTTGTAACACCAATACCAGTACCACCACCGATACGGAAAATGGGGTTAGAAGATGCGAAAGTAGAAAGGGCGCCATTACCGCCATCGTAGTCTTCAAAGAAGGGATTATTGGTAGGGGCGTAGTCACTGTGAATACCGAAGTAACCAGCGATGTAGGTGTTAATTTCTCTTTGTCCAAGAGTAATAGGTGTATAGTATGCTAACCAGTCAATACCTACGTTATTACCAAGACCACCATAGCTAAAAGTTTGAGTGGTAGTACCGCTTGTGCCAGGAACTAAACCAACAGTATTACCTTGATCAAAAGCACCGAAGTTATAAGCACCAAGACGAGTGATTAAAGTATCTTTACCAGTGAAGCTGGTGTTTAATTGTAAACGGGCGCGATTACCCATGATAATTTGGTTATCTTCAGTACCAGTGATACCAACAATTACTTGTCCAGTTAATTTAGTGGTGGTAGAAAATTGGTGATCTTCTAAGAATGCCACTTTACCTTCTAAAGTGTCCACGCGCGCGCCTAAGGTTGCGAGTTCGGTTTCAAATTCACCTAATAATCTTTTGAGGGTAGCTAAGTCGCCTTCGCCAACACCACCACCGCCGGGGGTTGAAACTAAACGCTCGATTTGTTGCATACAAGCATTTAAACCAGCAGCAAATTCATAACGACTTAAAGCGCGGTTGCCACGGAAGGTACGATCAGGATAACCAGCGATACAGCCGTAACGTTCTACTAAGTTGCGTAATGCTTCGTAAGCCCAATCAGTAGGGGATACATCGCTTAACTGAGATACAGAGGTAACTTGTCCTTGAGTGTTGGTTACTCCTTCTGCACTGTATTGATCTAATTGATTGATGATGTTTGCGCTGTTAGTATCAACGGTTACAGCTTCGTTTGCTTGTACTTGAGCGTTGACTACTAATCCTGCTACTAAGAAAGCAGGTGTCATTTTTAATGACTGCCATAAAGTTTTATTCACGATTGTTTTCCTCACACATTGTTTAAAATGTTTACAACTCAATTGGTTGTATTCTGCATCACATCGTAGCACTTATTAATTAATTTTTAACCACTTCTTTTGCACTTTGTCAAGGTTTGCTCATATTTTTCTAACTGAGTTATATAATTTAACCAAGAATCAAAGGTTTTGAGATTCTTAGTTTTACCTCAGAATAATAAATTTTTATTACCAGAGGACCAGTCTTATTGTTGAGGTAAAAATAAAAGACTTCCCTACATTGATAATGAAATCCCCAACTATAGCAATGCTACAAAAAAAGCACAAAATACAAAAAAACCCTCTCTCCGCAGAGAGAGGGGCTTTATATTAACTAACTAACCACAAAACCTAGAATGTAAATCTGGTACGAAGAACACCAATAACATCAGTGTCAGAATTGGTATTATTAGGATTAGTGATGAAGAAAACACCCGGAGTAATAGAAACATTTTTACTGATGGGATATTTGTATTGTCCTTCAAAAATGAATGAAGTCTCAGGTTCGGAGCCGAGAGAGCCACCAGTAACTTTTGGAGGTTGACCACCCGCAATGGTTAATACAGCACCTTCTTTGAAAGCATCAATAAAGGATACGTTAGCATTCCAAGTAAATAGGTCAACATTTCTACCGGTACCATCTTCCGCATCCGCGTTACCAAAACCAACCCAACCTGCTAAGTTAATACGTTTGTTTAAGCGGAAGGTTGTTTGATAGCCAAAATTATCAGAAGTGGTAGCAACATCATTAGTGAAAGGACGAGAACCAATGCTACTACCAGTAGAGCCATTGATATTTACATCACCGGGTCCAAAGTAACTACGAGCATAAGCAAAGCCCATTTTCCAGTTATCGGTAGGGTTAAAACCGATTTGAGCAACGGCACTATAAGTTCCATCAAACAAACCAGCACCATCAGTAGGATCAGCGGCATTTCCAGCAAGGTAGGAGGCAGTAAAGTCAAGGCGCTTACCGAACTTTTGAATGTAACCAATACCAGTAGTACCGGGTTGACGATAAATTAAAGGGTTAAAACGATTAAAACGACTCAATGCACCGCCACCACTACTCTCCATGTAGGGGTTATAGGTACTGAAAATGTCCTCAGCAGGCATTCCTGTACCAACATACAAAGTACCGTTTTTAAACAAAGGAGTGCGATAGTAGGCTCTGTCAATAATTACATTATTATTACCAGTATTTTGTTCAAAGTTCAAGCGGTTCATATTGGTAGAAATACCGTTGTTACCAACGACACCACCTAAACTAGGAACATTACCAGCAGCTAAACGAAGTCTCAATCTGTCTTTACCAGTGAAGCTACTATCTAAAGTTAAACGAACACGGTCACTTAAAGTAACCTGTCCACCTGCGGTGTCATTTTGTGCGGCTAGAGCGACGATTACTTCACCGCTTAATTTAGTGGTAGTAGAAAATTGGTGATCTTCTAAGAAAGCAACTTTGCCTTCTAAGTTGTCCACCCGCGCGCCCAGAGTAGTTAATTCGGTTTCAAATTCTCTCACTAAGCGTTGTAAGGAAGCCAAATCACCTTGGTTAACACCACCACCGCCGGGGGTAGAAACTAAGCGCTCAATTTGTTGCATACAAGCGTTTAAACCAGCAGCAAATTCATAACGGCTTAAAGCACGATTACCACGGAAGGTACGATCAGGATAACCAGCAATACAACCATAACGCTCTACTAAGTTGCGTAATGCTTCGTAAGCCCAGTCAGTGGGGGCAACATCCCTTAATTGGTTGACGGAAGTTACTTGATTTAAAGAACCGCTTTCAGTGTAGTTGTTGATTTGCTCTAAGGTGGTTTGATCTTGGTCTAATTCGTTGGCGCTGACGGTTTGTAATGAAATACCGTTAGCTAATAATGCTAGTCCAGCAACTGCAGGCGCCGTTACTGCATATTTAGTAAATTTTTTCATGTCTAAAAAAGCCTCACAACTTTTTGTTTTGTTTTTTTTGCTACAGATAATTTTATCAGATTGTGCTACAAGTTGCAACTATTGATAACGTTTTTCTGTTACATATTTACAATAATTAACTAAAGTTAAGGTTGGTTTAAGGGAGATATTTTTTTCTTTTATTGTTGGATTACGTTTTGGCGCTTGCAATTTGTTATAGTCATTTTAAATAACAATGAGACACTTTTCTTTTAATAGTAGTAGTCGCAAAGTGTTAAGTGGCGAGGCACACCCCACCCTACAAAATTTTTCAATTTGTCTCAATCTCAATTTAAATGACTATATTTGTTTCTTTTCAAAAATTGTCGTTGTTGGATTACGCTTTCGCTAATCCAACCTACAAATTTGTTATTGGGGAATTTTATTAAAATTTTTCATAAATGATTTAGGATCGTTACATATAGATATAATTTTATAAAACTTAAATGATTAAGGTGAAAATTAAGCCATGACTCCTTCCAATGGAAAGCCACCCCATAAACCTCAGACTGCTATTCCCGAAATTCTTAATCCGACGATGTTGAAAACTGCTAAGGATATTTACGATACTTACCGTCGTTATCATCGTCAGTCGCGCCTGATTCCCATGGGAGTTGCTATTGATAGTAAAACGAATAAAGGGCAGTTGGTTTTTAAGTATCCGATTCTTTTACCTTGGGAAAATTTTATTCCCATTGAAAAAATTTCGGCTTGATATTTATGACTATCGCCCTATTTTTAATTTATCTAATCGTTTTTATTTTTGGTGCTTCTATCGGTAGTTTTCTTAATGTGGTGATTTACCGTCTCCCAGCGCACGTCTCCCTACTCCATCCCCCTTCCCGTTGCCCAAAATGTGGGCATTCTTTGGGTAAAACTGAAAATGTACCGGTATTGGGTTGGTTATGGTTAAAAGGGAAGTGTCGTTGGTGTCAAACTGCTATTTCCCCTCGTTATCCTTTGGTGGAGGCTTTGACGGGGTTAATTTTTGTGGCTATTGTGGCACAGTTTGGCGTAAGTTTACTAAGTGTTGGTTATTTCATTTTTGTGAGTTGGTTAATTGCTTTGGCTTGGATTGATTTTGATACCCTCACTTTGCCTAATGTGTTAACCCAAAGTGGTTTAATTTTGGGGTTAGTTACTCAATTTATACTCGGTTTTTTCGTGGCTGGGGTGGAGGGCGCTGTTTCTTTTCTTTTTATGGCAATTTTAAGCGCTGTTTTCGGTCTTTGGTTATTCGATGCTATTTTAATAATTGGTTCACTGGCTTTTGGTAAACCAGCTATGGGAGGCGGTGATCCGAAATTAGTTGCCATGATTGGGGCTTGGTTAGGGTGGCAAAATGTGCTTATAACGGGCTTTATTGCTTGTTTAATCGGTACTTTGGTTGGTGTTGGAGCGATTTCGCTTAAAGTTTTAAAACGTGGTCAAGCGATACCTTTTGGTCCTTTTTTGGTGTTAGGTAGTCTAGTAAGTTTGTTCTATGGAGAGCAATTATTGTCGGCATATATTGAGTATTTATTATGACAAGAAGGGCGCTGATTTGTGGTGTTTCGGGACAAGATGGGGCATATTTAGCTAAATTTCTGTTAAAAAAGGGCTATCAAGTTTTTGGCACTTCTAGGGATGCGCAAGGCTCATCTTTTCGTAGTCTGAAGCATTTAGGCATTCAGGAAAAAGTACAAGTGGAATCCATGGCGCTGAATGATTTTCGCAGTGTGTTACAAGTTTTAATGAAAACTGAACCTGACGAGATTTATAATTTAGCTGGTCAAAGTTCGGTTGGTTTATCGTTTGATTTGCCCGTGGAAACTCTCGAAAGCATCGCTACAGGTACTTTAAACCTTCTCGAAGCCATCCGTTTTACCCAGCGCCCGATCCGTTTTTATAGTGCTGGTTCGAGTGAGTGTTTTGGAGATATTGGTACGGAGTGCGCTACAGAAACCACGCCATTTCGTCCTCGTAGCCCTTATGCGGTGGCAAAGGCAACGGCTTTTTGGGAAGTGGCTAATTATCGAGAGGCTTATAATTTGTATGCTTGTTCTGGTATTCTATTCAATCATGAGTCACCTTTGCGCCCAAAACGGTTTGTTACTCAAAAAATTATCCAAACTGTCAAGGACATTGCCGAAGGAAAAGCGGATAAGTTATATTTAGGTAATACCCAGATTAGTCGGGATTGGGGATGGGCGCCGGAATATATCGAGGCGATGTATTTAATGTTACAACAACCAAACCCAGAAGATTTTGTCATTGCGACGGGCGCTAGTTATCATTTAGAAGAATTTGTTGCTTGTGCCTTTGCTGAAGTTGGCTTAAATTGGCAAGATTACCTCATCTCTGATCCTACACTATTTCGCCCTACCGATTTAACTTTTAGTAGAGCTAATCCTCAAAAAGCGAGAGAAAAACTCGGTTGGAAGGCCAAATATAAAATGCCGGACGTGGTAAAAATGATGATCAGTAATTGATAATGAAAAGAATTAGTCTTTGCAATTTACCCACAGTGTAATGAATCTTGTTCTTGGCAAAACATATCTCAACATAAAAATCAAAAAAATCAATAATTTCTGTATCATTTGATTAAATGATGGCAGAGTTAAAAAATGACAAAAAGACGTAAATCTTACTAGATACAATGAGATGGTAAGCAAAAAACGTTTGGTATTTTAATTAAGCTAAACAATGGTTAAGATAACCTATCCCTGAATCTTCACAAGAATAGACAGATTGAAGTAAGTAACTCAAAAGATTATCATTTAAAGATGATATTTTTAAATCAAATAATTATAATGCGTATTTCTTTTCAATGGTTACAAGAATTAGTCGAAATTAAGATTTCTCCCGAAGAATTAGCTCAAACTCTTACCCTTGCAGGGTTTGAGGTGGAAGATATGGAAGATCGGCGCCCTTGGGCGGATGGAGTTGTGATCGGGCGTGTGTTAAAGTGTGAACGCCATCCTAACGCTGATAAATTAAGTTTATGTCAAGTGGACATCGGGGAAGTAGCGCCCTCCACCATTGTTTGTGGTGCGCCCAATGTGCGTCAAGATATTTTTGTACCAGTGGCTACCCTCGGCACTTATTTACCTCAAGTGGATATAAAAATTAAACCGGCGAAACTGAGAGGAGTGGAAAGTAAGGGCATGATTTGCTCATTGGCTGAGTTGGGTTTAGCTAAAGAAAGCGAAGGCATTAAAATTTTTGAGGGTGATTTGCAGGTAGGGCAAGATGTGCGCCCTCTTTTGGGTTTAGATGATGTTATCTTAGATGTTACTGCTACGGCGAATCGCGCTGATGCTTTGAGTATGGTGGGTATCGCTAGGGAAATCAGCGCCCTCCTCGGTGGCAATTTAACTTTACCTACGGTTAATAATCTTACCATTGCTTCTGATAACCATAAAGTAGGGGTGGAAGTGACGGCGGAGGGCGCTTGTAGTGCTTATATTGCCACCGTTTTAGAAAATGTCACTATCAAACCATCTCCTGATTGGTTAAAAAGCCGTCTCGAAGCATCGGGGGTGCGCGCTATTAATAACATTGTCGATATTACTAACTATATCTTATTGGAATGGGGGCAACCGCTCCACGCTTTTGATGGTGATAAATTAAAACGCATTACCAGCAGTGACATGGTAACGATGGGAGTGCGCTTGAGTGATAATCAAGAAACTTTAACTACCCTCGATGGGCAAAAAAGGACTTTAACGGAGCAAAATTTAATCATTACTGCCAATAATCACCCCGTGGCTTTAGCTGGAATTATGGGCGGTGAAGATAGCGAAGTGGATGATAACACTACTAATATTATCCTTGAAGGTGCATTATTTGAACCTGTACCCATTAGACGTAGCGCCCGTCGCCAATCCTTACGCACTGAGGCTTCCACTCGATACGAAAGGGGTGTTAATCAAGTGGAATTAGAAAAAGCGGTAACAAGGGCGCTTAATTTAATGGTAGAGTTGACGGGCGCTGAAATTACCGCTCAAGTTACCAGCGATAACCGTCAAAGTCATTATGGTAATACTATTGTTTTACGCTTAGATTATGTTAATCAAGTGTTAGGGAAAGTGAAAGAAGGTGACGGTTTAAGGGATGTTAACCGTGAGGAAGTGGAGAAAATTTTAACGGATTTGAATTGTGAGTTAACCCTTACCAGTGAAAATCCCGTGGTTTGGCAAGTGGTAACACCTCCTTATCGTTACCGAGATTTAGAGCGAGAAATCGATTTAATCGAAGAAGTAGCGCGCCTTTACGGTTATGATCGTTTTACAGATACTTTACCCCCTCAAAGTGGTGTGGGTTATTTACCGCCTGAGGTAACAATTTTACGCAAAATTCGCTCTAGTTTGCAAGGTTTAGGCTTAACGGAATTGATGCAATATTCCCTCGTTAGCCCACAATTAGGGGAAATTAAAATCGCTAATCCTTTATTTAGTGAATATTCTGCCCTGCGCCGTAATTTGATTGATGGTTTAATCAATACTTTTGAATACAATCAGGCGCAAGGAAATGGCTCTCTCAAGGCTTTTGAAATTGGACAAGTTTTTTGGCTCGAAGATGGTGTTATGCGTGAGGGAAGGGCGCTGGGCGGTATTTTAGGGGGAAATTTACACCCCGATGGTATTTGGGTTAATAGTGGTAAACCGCAACCCATGACATGGTATGAAGCGAAGGGCATTTTAGAGAGTTTATTTAACTATATCAGCGCCCCTCTCCGTTACGAAGCAGAATCAGGTGATGAGAGACTACATCCCGGGCGCACGGCTAGTTTATGGTTACATAAGACTAAAATCGGTATTTTTGGGCAATTACATCCCCAATTATGTCAAGCAAGGGATTTGGCTAATGAAGTGTATGTTTTTGAGCTTAATCTTGAGCCTTTATTGAAACATTTATCCCAAAAATATTTACAAATTCCTACTTTTAAAGCCTATTCTCCTTATCCTAGTGTTGCCAGAGATTTAGCATTTTTTGCCCCCGTTGAGGTGACGGTGGGTGCGCTGGAGGGCGCTATGCGTAAGGCTGGGGGTAAAACCCTTGTGGATGTGAAACTTTTTGATGAATACAAAGGGGAAAAAGTGGAAGCTGGTAAACGCAGTTTGGCTTTTAGTTTAGCTTACAATTCCCCCGATGGTACTTTAACTGATCAAGAGGTTGATCCTATTCATAATAAAGTAAGGGAAAAGTTAGTGAAAGAGTTTGCTGTTACTTTGCGCAGTTAAATTGATTAATTAGGGGTTGCTGAAAAAGTATTTTGGTGAGGGGAGGTGTCAGGTATTAGGTGTTAGGTATTAGGTGAAAGAATTGACAAATATATATCTTAATTGATTTTTTCAGTTCAATTTATTGAACGAGATACCGTTGGTTCCGTGTAATTCATTACACGGTGGGTAAATAGCGCAGTTAAGTTAATTGTTGATATTAATAAACAGGAGATTATTAAATGGAAAAATTAACTCATTATCAAAATATTGTCAAAAATATTTTAACCGAATATGAAAGAATATCAGCACAAGTAAGTGATCCTGATATAGATGAAGTTTTAATGTTTGATGAGCGAAGAAGTCAATATCTTTGGTTTAATATTGGTTGGAAAAATGAGAGACGAGTTAAAGAAATTTCTGTTTATATACCCATTAAAAATGAGAAAATTTATATTGAGGAAGATTGGACAGAAGACGGTATTGCTAATGATTTATTAACTGATGTTACGCAAAAATAGAATTAATTGTTGGTGTCAGGTGTCGGGTGTCGCGGTGTTAGGTTAAAGAATTGACAAGAAACTTATGTTTATTGATCTTTTTCTTGTACAAGAGTCTATTTAGGGAAGGGTTTTAAACCTGAAACCTGCTACCTGCTACCTGAAACCTCCCTTAACTTAACATTTGAATCAGTGCGTAACGTCATAATTAATGTTATGAAGGGGTGAAGGGCGCTGGGTGTTAGGTGTCGCGGTGAAATGCTTATAAATTAAAGAGTTAAGCCAAATAGTTATTTTTCATAAATTGCTCATTTGTATCAATATTTTTTGATTTGGGTAGAGAAAAGAGGTAATTTTTAGAGAAAAAACTTTATAAATATTTGTTAGCATCATTGACGACATTGTGCTTGATCTTGTGCTATTCTACGATCCAACCAATCAGGAATACCAAGAATAGCATCTTGATATAAACGCTCAAATTCTCGTTCAAAATGTTGGGCAATCATGGGATTATCAATCACTAATAAAGTTTCATCATTGGTATAGTTAGCGGAAAATGACCAATTATGAGAACCTGTAATGACAGTTTTTTGATCGATTACTGCAAATTTATGGTGAAGTTTATCACCTTCGGGTAAATTAGGAATGCCCACAGTTTCTATGGGCGGTTGCCATGGGTTATTGTTGGGCGCGTATTGGCAATTACGACTTAATTCTACCCCTAATAAGTCTAAGCCTTCGCTGTAGTATTGATAGGCAAAATTAGGATCAATTAAGGCTTTAATTTGTACTCCTTGTTGGTATCTTTTTTGTAATGTATTAGAAATGGGTTGTTTACTAAAAACAAATAAGGCTAAATTTACTGACTCAGTGGCTTGATTAAGGGTATCGACTATTAAGCCATTGGTGCTTTGTTGCCAAGGTTGTTGGCGAGAAGTGGGAGAAAATTTGACGGTTACTTGACTATTACCTATATTGAGGCGACGGGCGCTACGAAAGGGTTTTTTCAGCCCAAATAGACTATTTTTTTGTTTGCCTACTCCATCCCCCCACATATAATTAAATTCTTCGGTAAAAAGTTGAGCTAATTTGGCATCATTAATGACTAAGAGATGGTTAGTATTGCCTCTGGTGTCGAGATTATCTAAATCGCCATGAATGCCACTATGGGTAAAATTAGCTGATCCTGTAATGACTTTTTGATTGTCGATTACCATAAATTTATGGTGCATTAAGCCACTGCCTTTACTGCCGTCTTCTGTATCGTCAATAAGTGGTATTTTTGCTTGTTTTATGATGGCTAAAGCATGATCATTGTTAAGTTTTGACAAGGGAAGATTATAGCTATTTTCCATTATCACTCTAACTTTTTTTCCCGCTTGATGTTGTTGCACCAGCGCCCTTCCCACTTCAGGCAAATTGATTTCTTGGACAGCAATATCAATGGTATTTTGAGCAGAGTTAATCCCTTCAATAATAACCGCTTCGAGATTATCCCCTTGTCGAGTAATGGCGCGATATGGTTCGGTATATTCAGCGCCCTTCGCCGAATTATAATTAAAATAAACTTGAATCAAATCATCTTGGGGTAACGGGGGAATTTTTGACGTGCTAGATTTACCCTGACAACCGCCAAGAAGTAAGACAACTGTCAAAAAAGAGGTGACAAAAGAAGAAAATTTGACAGGGAGAAGTGTCATAACTCGGATTAACAGAGAAGTTAATTAATTTTAGATCAGTTACGCCCATATTTTGCAACGGAAGACAGGGAGACGGGGAGACGGGGAGACGGGGAGACGGGGAGACAGGGAGACGGGGAGAC
>JACYMF010000080.1 GCA_015272165.1 Cyanobacterium sp. T60_A2020_053 | reverse complement strand
CGATTTTTTTGTTGGTTCGTTTACATCCCCCGTTGATTTCAGTGGGTATTTTTTTTGTTGAGAAATTCAACGGGGGTCTTTCACTCACATTTCAAGATAAATTAATCAGGTAACCCTGAATTTTTTAAAGGATTGCCTACTTCAAAATAGTCCTCCATCCATAAATCCCCCAAAGTTGCACCATTATTTAAAAACTCTTTAATCCCTCTCATATTAGCTGTATTTTTAGCCTGAGTAAAACCTTTTTTATCTCTATATAATACCCACAATTCTTCAGGTCTTAAACAGTCAATAAAAAAAGGAGAATGACTTGTTACCATCAACTGACTACTGCTAGATGCCGAGCGACATTCTTCAGAGAGTTCAGGGAGTAAGCGAGGATGAAGGTGATTTTCAGGCTCTTCAATTCCAATTAATTGAGGAGGAAAAGGATCATATAAAACAGTCAAATAAGCTAACATTTTTAATGTTCCATCAGAAGCAAATTTTCCCAAAATTGGTTCTTTAAACGGTGCATCTTTGATCTGTAATAAAAGTTGTCCATTCGGCATAATTGAGGCTTCCACTTTTTCTAGTCGGGGGATACGATGAGAAAGACTATGTAGAATATGCTCTAATCTTTGAGGATGATCTTCTTTGAGGTATTGAATCACATTAGGTAAATTGTCTCCTGTGGGAGATAGTCTTTCTTGTGCGCCTGCGTCTGGTTGGGTGCGAGTATTATCCGCCGTTAAATATGATAAATACCAACTGGTAATAAATTTTCTTAAAGCGCTAACTCTAGGATGTTTAGCAAATTGTCCTAAGGTGTTGACAGCAATAAATTCAGGAGATTCTAACTGTTCAAAAATTCGTTCATCTTGATCATCTGGCATTTCTCCACTAACTACTTGTCCTTGACCTTTTTTAAAATCCAAAAAACGAAAGGGTTTACCGTGACTACCCCTACGCCAGTGTAACCATTCTTCGCTAATGAAAGGACGATTATTTTTTTCGTCAATGGCTAAATGATAGGTAATTAAGGGATAGTCGTTTCTTTCTCTATATTTAATTTCAATGATGATTGGTTCATTACTACCTCTGGTGCGTAATTCTCGAAATCTCCCTCGTCTATCCCATGCTTTGCGCAAACTTTCGGTAAAACATTCTGATAAAAAAGCAAAAACATCAAATATAGTTGACTTTCCACTACCATTAGGACCTAAAAAAACAGTTAGAGGGGTAATATTTTTTAACTCTAGGTTATGCAATGCTCGATAATTTTGTACTTTTAAATTTTCGATTCTAGGAATTGATTTATTCAACATATTTGTTTCTTTGACAAACATCCAAATGAAAAAGTAGGCATCGCTTTACAAATTTCTTAATTTTTATCTAAATTAGGTAAAACTTAAATTATAAAGGGTTATTTTTTTCAGGAAATAAAGTTAATAGTAAACGATTAATATAAACTTGACCTACTACCGCATCAGACTTAGGCTCTACTTTTTGCTCTCTTAAATCTTCTTCTTGCTCTAATACTGCCTCTTTTGACGGGGCAACGGGCGCTGAAACCTCCTCACCCCAAACATCTTCCACTAAAGGCTTACTTTCTGGTTGTTTCGGGGTAGATATTTGATTCTCCGAATATTCACGAGAAGAATCACCCTTTACTATACCACTGGGTATAACAGCTAAATTATCAATACTTGTATTGTAAATCGTTACACAAGCACCAAGAGAAACTTGAGTGCCGATGGTACATTGTCCAAAAATGAGACAACCAGCGCCCACAATCGTATTTTGTTTGATCTCGATGGTAGAGTCAGGATAGGCGGTAATAATTGTACCCATACCTAAGCAAACTCCAGCATGAATGATGATAGTAGAATTTTGAGGTGCATTCAGAATAACCCCATCAGCAACAATAGCGCCCTCCGCAATGCGCACATCGCCCCTAATTTGAATTGTGTTGATAGTTGGTTGCAAAATGGGTAATGACATTCGGAGTTTTTAGTGGAAAGGGTGGAAGGGTGGAAGGGTGGAAAGGGTGGAAGGGGTGGAAAGGGTGGAAATTTATGATCTTCCTCTGCTTCCTCTGCTCCCTCTGCTTCCTCTGCTTCCTCTGCTGCCCTGCTTCCTCTGCTCCTCTGCCTCAACTACGGGCGCTGGATAATCTTCTCTAATACCCGTCTTTTAGCGTTGCTATCAATGCCGATGAGGCGCACGTACTCCCCATCATGATCTTTTAAACAAGCCTCAAGAGCGCTGATTACCTCAGGTTCACGGGTGGCTTGAATAGGGGAACAGCTTTGCCAAGATTTAGATTTAAAACGGCGCAGGTCAGCGTGTTCAGTCCCAATCTTGTAACCTTGAGATAATAAAGAACGTAATTGGCTAATGACCTCATCTCCTAAACGACTGCTAACAGTATGACCATTACGACCATTACTTACTGCCACATTACTGCTATCACTAGGAGTAGTAACAGTTTGAGCGGTGGGGGTATCTCCCGGACGCTGAATCATCATTTCTAAAACTCGGCGCTTGGCATTGGTATCAATACCAATAAGGCGTACATACTCCCCAGTATGATCTCGCATACAACCCTCAAGGGCGCTAATAACTTCCCTTTCGTTAGTGCTATTAATAGGAGAACAACTTTGCCAAGATTTAGATTTAAAACGGCGCACGGTAGCGTGTTCAGTACCGATTTTATAACCCTGAGCTAACAAGGCTTTTACCTGTTGTAAAGCATCAGCACTCAAACTACTACTAACCGATCCGCCATTACTAGGGCGAGGGGCGCTGTAACTACCATTACCAGAAGTCGTGGCGGTTTCTCCCGGGCGCTGGATAATGGTTTGAGAAAGTCTGACTTTCGCTACTGGATCAACTCCAATCATACGAACATATTCCCCGGCAAATTCTTGTAAATAGCCTTGTAAAATTTTAATGGCTTCGTTAGGGGAATTAGTGGTAATACTCGGCGCAGTTAACCAAGACTTAGATTTAAAACGGCGCACGTCAGCGTGTTCAACACCGATTTGATAACCATTTTGAATCAAATTGCGTACTTGTCCCGTAATATCATCACCACCACCTGTGGTAACAGAAACAACCTTTTTGCCATTTAAAACAGGAGAAGCCGAAGTGATATTAATACTAGTGGGTTGTCCCGGCGTGTCTGAAGGGCGCTGGATAATAACTTCCGCCACTCTAGTTTTAGCTTGATTATCAGCGCCCACCAAACGCACATACTCTCCCTGATGTTGGTGCAAGAAACCTTCTAATTCAGCTAAAACTTGATTTTCTTGGGTAGCATGAATAGAACCCGTTAACCAAGATTTAGTTTTAAAGCGACGGGCGCTGGCATATTCTACGCCTATTTTATAACCTTGACGGAGTAAAGAACGAACCTGATTTACTATATCTGTATTTAAACTCATATCAGTTGGGGATTGATAACTATGATTATTTTTATTATTATGATGAGACGAAGTAGAACTACTCTCAGTTTTAAATTTAGTTAAACAAGCATTATCCTGAGCGCAGAGATAACCCTCGGCGAGAGCTTCATTAATATGAACCACATGGGAAGCAAACTCCCGATCTTCTGGTTGTACATCAGGAAGACGATCAGCCTGTTGCTGATTTGTGATAATTGCCCCGGAAGGAATATACTTACCCGGCGGAATTTCCACGTCTTGAATCAAAACGTGCATCATGATGATACACCCATCACCCACCCGTGCATTAAAAACTGTAGAGCGGAAACCAATAAAACAATTATTGCCCACATAAGCTGGTCCATGAATCAGAGATAAGTGAGTAATACAAGTTTCATTACCGATCCATACTGAGTAATCCTTGCCATCGTCACCCCTAACTCGACCTTTTTCCAAACCGTGGATCACCACTCCATCTTGAATATTGCTATCATTACCGATATAAAATGGTGTACCTTCATCAGCACGAATAGATGTACCCGGAGCGATCATTACATGAGAACCTACCGTTACATCACCAATGAGATTAGAAAAAGAGTGAACATAGGCAGTATCATCCACCCTCGGTTCAGCCAAATCTTTTGACCAAGGAGTAGGAGGAGCTGCCATTTTTGGGACGCGCATGAAAACCTCCAAATTTTTTAAATAACAATCAAGACAAATAGAAGTTAACCAGTCCCTCAAACATTAGCTAAACAGACTATTTGCTAAATCTTAGACCCTTTTAGGAAAAGTACATAAAGAACAGATTTTAATACATTCTTTCTTCATCTTTTTTGCTGTATAGCTTACCAGATGCTACCGTCACCGTATCAATAATACCTACAACCATGGCATCTACGGGGCGATCTTCTTGTCCACTTTCCTTCCGCGCGGCACTACCTCTAGTAATCAGTACCCACTCCCCTAATCCAGCGCCTACAATATCTCCAGCTACTTCATAAGTAGGCAGAAGATGACCATCAGCATCGATTAACTGAACTAATAACAGTTTTACCCCCGTGAGGGTGCGGGATTTATGATTACTGACCACAGTACCGCATACTTGGGCTATTTGCACTATTTTAAACCTTTAATTATGGTCTGCGTAAAGGACGAGGGTTGATACTTTCTCTGAACTGTTCTACTTCTTCGGTGTAACGAATAGGCAGTACATATTCGAGGTTTTCGTGAGGACGAGCGATGATATGGTGAGATAACACCTGACCACCATTAACTCGTTTCACGTTTTCAATGCCTGCGGAAATAGAGGCTTGTACTTCTGATACATCCCCACGCACGATAACCGTAACACGACCGCTACCAATTTTTTCGTAACCCACTAGGGTGACGCGCGCTGCTTTTACCATGGCATCGGCGGCTTCTACTACGGCTGGAAACCCCAAGGTTTCAATCATTCCTACTGCTATTGACATAATCGTTACTTTTTTTTAATTTGAACTGAAATTATCTTAAAAGTAGTTATTAATAACTACGGAACTGTTCTACTTCTTCGGTATAACGAATAGGTAAGACGTATTCGAGGTTTTCGTGAGGACGAGCGATAATATGGGTAGAAAGCACTTGACCACCGTTAACACGATTAGCGCCCTCAATCCCAGCGGCGATGGATGCTTGTACTTCTGATACATCCCCACGCACAATAACCGTAACACGACCGCTACCAATTTTTTCGTAACCCACTAGGGTGACGCGCGCTGCTTTTACCATAGAGTCTGCCGCTTCTACTACGGCTGGAAACCCTAAGGTTTCTATCATTCCTACTGCAATGGACATTTTTTTTATTACTATTGAGAGCTAAATGGTTGACAAATTAATTAAAATATGTTAGTAACTTCTAAATTGTTCTACTTCTTCGGTATAGCGAATAGGCAGTACATATTCAAGGTTTTCGTGGGGGCGCGCAATGATATGGGTAGAAAGCACTTCTCCACCATTGACACGATTAGCGCACTCAATGCCAGCGGCGATGGATGCTTGTACTTCTGATACATCACCTCTGATGATCACAGTAACACGACCGCTACCAATTTTTTCGTAACCCACTAGGGTGACGCGCGCTGCTTTTACCATAGAGTCTGCCGCTTCTACTACGGCTGGAAACCCTTTGGTTTCTATCATTCCTACTGCAATGGACATTTTTTCTCCTTGATTTTATTTATAAGGTAGTTCAAATATACTATCCTTGTTGACGAGAAATCTCTATTTTTCAGATAAAGATATAACTAAACCACAAGAATTTAACGCTCATTTATAGAGTTAATTCTACATTAATTTAGCAATATTTAGTTTTATCTATCATAAGCATAAACAAGGGCGGTAACTTTGACAAGATAAAAGATGATGATATTTATTAATCTCTTTCTTCATGATTTTTAATCACTCTTGAATGTCAAAAATTTTTCTTGTTTTTTAAAGTTTTGTAAAGAGGTTTAAAGGTAAAATGATTAAAAAAGGCAGAGGCTATTTTTGCCTCCACCTGATTTGGGTTTAACTAATCCCTTAGAAACGGGTAGAGTTAGGTTTGTGAACAATAAAGCTCACAGTCTGACACTGTCTGAGGTTATCAAAAGCAATAACTCGAATAAAAGAGTCAGAGTATTGACCTTTACACTCGCGCACTTCATTTAATACTTCTTGGGGAGAAACGGCATTAAATAAAGGTAATTTCCACAAAGTCCAGTGGTGATCGGTAGGTAAAGGGTCTTTTTCAAATTCTACCGCAGGAATAAATCCTTGGTCTAATAAATATTGTACTTGTTTGACGATTTGCTGATCTGTTAAAGGAGGTAAGTAGGAGAGTGTTTCGTAACGACGCTCTTTAGCTAAAGTTTGCATTTTTATTCTTCCTTGTTGTCTGGTTGATTAGATTTTGTGTCTTGGTTAATTTCATCTTCAGAAGATGAATTAGTTTGAGTTAAACGCTCTAAAAGATAACGGCGGTGTTCCATATTTGATTGCTCAATGTTGGTTTGCACTAACTCAGGCAAAAACTCTAGGGTTTTCTTGGCGATTTCTTTCCTTACCGTCAAAATTCGTAACACTAACTCTTTATTTTCCTTCATCATTTCATTGATATAGTTATCGCTGTCTTGGAAGGGGGTGCGCGCTGAAAATTCTCTCAGCCAAATGGCTAAACCCGGGTTAGTTTCTGTTAACTGTTCGATGATCAGCTTGACGGCTTGATAGGTTAGATAATTTTGCACTACCCGCGCCGTATCTTTAACGACTTGTTTATAAGTCATAGTTAGGAGTTTTAATAATCAGTTTTCAGTAAGCCGGTTATCATCGACCATCATTAATGATTTTATTATTCTTAATGGTTATAGAATTTATGTTCACTAATGACCTTTTAGAGGTGGAGGGCGCACGATTTACCGATCCCTAATTAAAATGACCACTTAGAGAGTATCAACGGTATCGAACTCGAATTTAATTTCTTTCCAAAGTTCAAGAGCTGCGGCTAACTCAGGGCTCCAACGTCCAGCCTCACGAAGTACATCATTACCTTCGCGCGCTAGGGAACGACCTTCGTTACGAGCTTGAACACAGGCTTCTAAAGCTACACGGTTAGCGGTTGCACCCGGTGCATTACCCCAAGGGTGTCCGAGAGTACCACCACCGAATTGTAAACAAGAATCATCACCGAAGATTTCCACAAGGGCTGGCATATGCCAAACGTGAATACCACCAGAAGCCACGGGCATTACACCGGGTAAAGAAGCATAATCTTGAGTGAAGAATACACCACGAGAGCGATCTTCTTCTACATAGTCTTCACGCATTAAGTCAACGAAACCTAAAGTTACAGCGCGATCTCCTTCCAATTTACCAACTACAGTACCAGAGTGTAAGTGGTCACCACCAGAAAGACGAAGACACTTGGCTAAAACACGGAAGTGAATACCATGGTTTTTTTGACGGTCAACTACAGCGTGCATGGCTCGGTGAATGTGTAATAAGATACCGTTGTCACGACACCATTTAGCTAGGGTAGTGTTGGCGGTAAAACCACCAGTGAAGAAATCGTGCATAATGATGGGGGCGCCCACCGACTTAGCAAATTCAGCCCGTTTGAGCATTTCTTCGCAAGTACCCGCAGTAACGTTGAGATAGTGACCTTTAATTTCGTTAGTTTCACCTTGTGCTTTCTTTACAGCTTCTTGAACGAATAAGAAACGGTCTCTCCAACGCATGAAGGGTTGAGAGTTGATGTTTTCGTCATCTTTGGTGAAGTCTAAACCACCACGGAGACATTCATAAACCGCACGACCGTAGTTTTTAGCAGATAAACCTAGTTTAGGTTTAATGGTGCAACCTAATAAAGGACGACCGTATTTGTTTAATAAGTCACGCTCAACGGTAATACCGTGGGGAGGTCCTTGGTAAGTTTTGATTAAAGCAACGGGGAAACGAATATCCTCTAAACGGAGGGCGCGTAAGGCTTTGAAACCAAATACGTTACCGACTAAAGAGGTTAAAACGTTGGTGATTGATCCTTCTTCAAATAAGTCCATGGGGTAAGCCACAAACACAAAGTATTGATTATCTTCACCCGCTACAGGTTCAATATTGTAACAACGGCCTTTGTAACGGTCTAAATCGGTTAAACCGTCAGTCCATACGGTAGTCCAAGTACCAGTAGAAGATTCCGCTGCTACTGCTGCTGCACACTCTTCGGGGGGAACTCCTGCTTGGGGAGTCATTCTGAAACAAGCGAGTAAGTCCGTATCCTTGGGGGTGTAGTCAGGGGTATAGTAAGTTAAACGATAGTCCTGAACACCAGCTTTAAATCCAGCTTGCGCCATTCTTGGTATCCTCCAAATATATAATTTTTCTTTATAGCTTTATCTTTAACAACCTCTTAATTTAGAAGTCAGTTTCTAGTTTTTGCTTTTTCGACTTTCAATCCTACCACGAAGGGGATCATCTTTTTAGTTATTTTATTTTTTTTATATTAATTTTTTTTCTACTCTTGATTAATTTAACTAATCTTAGATTCCTATAGTTATAACTTGTCTAGGTCTTTTTACCTACTAGCTTTAATGGCAAAACAGTATTTTTTATATATTTCTTTACATTTAAAGATAATTTAATTTTTCAATAATATTAATTATAAGTTTTAATTATGCTTTTGGCTGTAAAGGTGTCAGGTAGCAGGTATTAGGTATTAGGTTACATTTAAACTCTTGACTTATAATAATTGCATTTTAAAAATACTCAAAGCCATACCGATTAAAGTGTACATTAATTATTTTTTATTAATTTGTCATAACTACTGTAGGAGAGCCAAAATCATTGATACAAATGAGCAATTTATGAAAAAAAACGATTTGGTTTAATTCTTTAATTGATAAGCATTACACCTGACACATGCACTTATCAGGCATTCTTGCATCGAACTGAGGTATTAAGGATTTGATTTGTCGAAAGAGGAAAAAGGAATAAACATGGCATCACCAAAGGAATAGAAACGATATTTTTCTTTGATAGCTTCTTGGTAGATTTGTAATAGTCTTTCTCTGCCCATCAGCGCACTCACCAGCATCAATAAGCTAGATTTGGGTAGATGAAAATTGGTAATCAAACCGTCAATAACCTGATACTCGAATCCCGGATAAATAAATAAATCAGTTTTACCTCGGAAGGGGTGAAGGGCGCCCTCCACCGCAAAACTACCTTCTAAGGCTCGTACTACTGTTGTACCAACGGCAAAAACTCTACCGCCTTTTTCTTTGGTTGTTTTAATAAGATTAATGACATTTTCATCAACTTCGATCCATTCTTGGTGCATTTCGTGGGTTAAAATGTCTTCCACTTCCACGGGGCGAAATGTGCCGATACCCACATGAAGGGTTATGAAAGCAGTTTTAACTTGTCTTTGACTTAATTCTTGAAAGAGATTTTCGGTGAAATGTAAACCGGCGGTGGGCGCTGCTATGGCGCCCTTCTTCTCGGCATAAATCGTCTGATATTGTTCATCTAATGCTTCTGATTCAGTGACATAGGGAGGAAAGGGAATATTACCTAAAATATCTAGCACATCCCAAAAAGATTCGCCGTCAGTGGTGATAAATTGTAAAAAGCGCCCTCCGGTGGCATCATCTTTGCCTGTGACGGTGGCAGTTAATCTAATTTTACCTGTAGAGTCTCGAAAAATGATTTCTGAATCAGTGGTAAAGCGCTTACCCGGTTTCACTAAGGCTAACCAACAAAGGGGAGATTTTTCTTCTACTAATAATACTTCTACTGAAGCGCCTGTACTTTTTTCTCCGTATAATCGAGCTGGAATTACTTTAGTATTATTGAATATTAATAAATCATTGGGCAATAGTAATTCGGGAAGATTACAAAAAATAGTATGATCAATACCCTGATGGGGTTTGACTACCAGCAAACGAGAGCTATCTCGGGGAGTAACAGGGTTTTGGGCGATTAATTCTGGTGGTAAAATGTAATCGTAATTGGATAGTTGTAAATCTGGATTCATTTATGAATTATGAGTTATGAATTATGATTTTTTCTGGTGTTTATTATAATTGTGCCAATAATAGCAATTAACTGATTTGATTCATCTAATAATAATTCCAGTCGATTTTTTAGATCAGGCTCAGTCACTATTAGTATTTTTAACCAATAATTTGTTTCTCTGGCTTCTTTTTGAGCAATGGATAATTTACTAATAAATCGGCTTTACTCTGTCCACTTTGAGCCTCAGCAATATTTGCTCCGATTGAAGTTCCAGACCTTATTAATTGTTTACTTATATCATATCCAGTTCCACTATTTTCTCTTAAAAACTTACAAAGTTTAACAATTCTGACACTAAATTCTAAACTTCTTTCCTGTATATTTTGAACACCCATTGTTTAATTTTTTTCTCATAATTTATATTTACATATGATTCATAACTCATAATTCATAACTCATAATTCATAACTCACAAGATTGGGCGGTAATGTGATGACGATAAGTAAACATATCACGGAGACGGGCGCTGATCCACCAATCTAAGCAAAACTCACTTAATGGCTCTCCCCATACTTCATACTGAATACTATCTGTTAATCTGGTGTAATTACCCTCTGCTTGAAATTGATGGCGATGAATCCATAGTTTCATAGGCCCTTCAATTTGTTGATCCGTAAATAGTTTATACTCTTCATATTCTACATGGCGCGCTAACCAGCGCACGTCAAACAAGCCAAACATTAATAAAAATTCTGTTTCTGCGCCAATATCCAAACCACCTTCTCTTCTGACTACTTTTACCGGTTGCCATGGTGGAGTTAATAATTCTACAGCGTCTTGTCTTTGATGAAAATTCCAGACTACGGTGAGGGGCGCTTTAATCAAACTAGAGTGGGAAAATTTTAACATTCTTCGTAGTTAAGGATTTCTGGGAGAATTACTGGAATATTGTAACACTACAAATTAGTAAGATTAATAACTTGATTGAATGGGATCATCTACTGGAGGATGTCTTCCTATTAATATATCAGCAGAACGAATATTAATAACCCTGTCTCTGTTAAGAAGTAAAGTTTCAACTGTTACTTTGCCAATGGCAGTTAAAGAGATGATAAAGAGTTGATCAAATGACCAATTGACACTCCCACCACTAAACCCTACGGGTTATAGTGGGGGATTCTTGGTTCACCGACTCGCCGTTAGACGACAGGTTTGCACCAATCGCCCAAGAGGGCAAATCTCCCCAAGCGTATGTTCCCGTATGCCCTACGGT
>JACYMF010000079.1 GCA_015272165.1 Cyanobacterium sp. T60_A2020_053 | reverse complement strand
CGATTTTTTTGTTGGTTCGTTTACATCCCCCGTTGATTTCAGTGGGTATTTTTTTGTTGAGAAATTCAACGGGGGTCTTTCACTCACATTTCAAGATAAAAAGGGCAATGGACAATTGATAATTGATAATGATGAGGTTTTATTTACTCCCCTCTCCTGTGGGAGAGGGGTTGGGGGTGAGGGCAAAGCGTTTGAATGCCGACAATGAAAAAACCCTCAAACAATAGTAAGTGAATAATATGTTTTTAGTGCTTAAACAAAACGAACTAAACTAATGCGATAACGCTCTTTTTTAGTAACATTAATTTCACCAATTTCTAACCTACCTTTACCCCGAAAAGAAACCAAATCACCACTTTTCAAGTTATGGCTAGATTGAGTAATTTCCTTCCAATTTACTCTCACATCACCATTATTGATGGCATCGACCATTTTTGAGCGAGATAAACCAAAACCAAAAGATGCCACCGCATCTAGTCGTAAAGAAGCCTCAACGGTAGTCATTTCCTTCTTTTTCGGCTCTCTAACCTTCAATTCGGATAATGCGATTAACCTTGTTTTAACAGGCACTGAGCGCACTTGCCCAAGGGAAACCGTCAGGAAATCAACCATTTCTGGAGTTACTACCACTTGAGCGCCCCTCTCCCCTAGTACAAGAATATCACCTATTTTTTCACGAACAATTCCAGCGCCCAAAATCGCGCCTAAAAAATCTCGATGGGTAGCCGTATCGAATAAGAAGTTACCAGCAATATCCAGCGCCCTCACCGGCATCTCTGACACCTCGCAGGGGATTTCTTCTCGGTGGATTCCCACCCTTTGCCTTTCCGCTTGGGGAAAACCGCCCCAACAAATTATTTTTACTTCTGTCAGTTGGGCAAAAATTTGTTGTACTTCTACTAATACAGGAGGGGATAAAAAGTCAGTTACTACTAATTCCCATGTTTTGATAGCCTGATCCGCTTTATCTAATACCTTAGCAATTTCTTCTCGATTTTCAACTCTTTTTAAAATTTCTTCTCTTGGTAACATATTTACGAATTACGGTTTATGAATTATGAATTGTCCATTGTCCATTTTCAATTATCAATTATTCAATATTAGTGCAATGTAAGCTAAAATTTTGCTAACTGTTAAAGTAAAATCTCACTATTTCTCTAGGTTAGCTGTGCAAATTCCTTTAGACTACTACCGTATATTAGGTATTCCCCTCCAAGCTGAATCAGATTTGATTGTTTCTGCATACGAAGATCGTATCACGCAAATACCCCATGGTGAATACAGTGAGTACGGCATTAAATCTCGTCAAAATTTAATTACCCATGCTTATAACATTCTCAAAAACGAGAAAAGCCGTCAAGATTATGACGATAAAGTATTTCCTACTACCACAGAATCATTGTGGGATAGTGATAGTGAAGTGAGTATCAGTGAAGCGGTGAGTCTTCTCGATGGTGAAACGATTAATCCTACCATTGATGTGGAAAAGGATGAATTTATCGGCGCTTTGATGATGTTACAGGAATTGGGAGAATATGAGTTGGTGTCAACTTTGGCACAACCTTATGTAGAAGGAAAAGAAAAACTAACAGAAATTACTCAACAAACGGAAGTATTACCGAAAATTTGGCAAGATTTAATTTTGACGGTAGTCAATAGTAATTGGGAATTGGCACGAGAAAAGTGGCAACAGCAGGAATATGATGATGCTGACATTTATTTGGTTAAGGCTTATTCTTTGTTAGAGGAAGAAGATTGTTTACCATCATTAAGGCGGGAAATCAATGACAATCGCTGTAAATTACGCCCTTATCTCATTCTGCAACTACTTACTCAAGATACCAGTGAATTTCAACATCGGCGGAGGGCGCTGGATTTATTGTCACAAATGCTTGACGCTAGGGGTGGCATTGAGGGCAAAAATGATGATCAATCGGGCTTAAATACTGATGATTTTTTGCGTTTTATTCAACAAATTAGATCATATCTTAGCGCCCGAGAGCAACAAGAATTTTTTGCCACCGAAGCCCAGCGCCCTTCAAACATAGCTAAATATTTATCTATTAATGCTTTAATGGTAATGGGTTTTACGGAAAGAAAACCAGAATATATCCTTGAAGCCAAAAAACTCTTAATTCAATTAAATCATCATCAAGATGTTTGTATTGAGCAGTCAATTTGTGCGTTTTTATTAGGGGAAATTGCCCAAGCACAAGTATTTGTCAAACAGAGTAGAGAAGCAGAAAAACTTAATTTTGTTTTAGAAAAATCTGCCAATTCTTTAGATTTAGTACCGGGTTTACTTCTTTATACTGAGAAATGGTTTCAAGAGGAGCTTTCTGAACAATTTAAAAACTTAGATAAAGAGTCTTTTTCCGTACAATTATACTTTGAGGATGAACGTGTACAAAATTATTTAGAAAAAATTGCCCCCCCCGAAAGAGATTCTGATGGGGATGATATTACTTTAAAAAAAATAGCTTCTCAAGCCCTTCCTGATAGTTTGGATGATATTCCTGTTAATGTGGAGTATCCCAGCGCCCTTCGTGAAACAGAAAACCCCGTTGAGGAAACAACGATTCCCACTAATGATGACTCTGAGTTAGTTAATTTCAACTCCTTTTTGTCAGAAAATCTCGAAGCAGAAAAAACTATTATCCCTGATGTGGTTAATAACGATGATGATGAAATAGAAGTCGAAGACAAGAAAGAAAAATCGGGGTTAATTGTTAATGTTTCCCTGTCAATTTTAGTTTTGATTATCTTGGCTGTTTTAGTTAATGTCATTCTCAATAACTTTGCTTCCCTTGTTAATATCGGGCGCCGAGACAACAATCTTGAGCTATCATTAACAGAACCTCTCATTCAGTTACCCGAAGAAATTGTGGCGGAAGAGGCTATAGGCGCTGATAATCCGCTAACGGCGGAGGGCGCTGTTATCATCATCAATCAATGGCTAGAGGCAAAATCACAAGCGACGGGCGCTGAATACAACATATCAGCTTTAGAAAGCATCCTAGTCGATCCCCTGCTGTCAATTTGGCGTAACAATATCAGCGCCCTCAAAAATCAAAATGCTTACCGCCGTTACCAACATAACGTTACCATTGAAGGGGTTAACGTCAATCCTCAAAACCTAAATCAAGGTAATATTATTGCCAGAGTAAGGGAAAAATCAGAGTTTTTTAGTAACGGTAGATTGGATAATATTCGTTCTTACGATGAAGAAATTTTGGTAAAATATGAGTTAGTAAAAGTTAATAATAAGTGGTTAATTCGAAACACAGAAATTGTTAATAATTAGGGTTGCTGAATAAATTAAAAACCCCCAACCGGCGCCCTCCACCGTAGCTCATTTTTTCTGATATAATCGTTAGGTTGTATTTGCAAAAACGAAAAATCGCAGTGATTGAACGCTATACCCTCCCAGAAATGGGTGAAATTTGGACTGATAACTACCGCTTAAAAACATGGTTACAGGTAGAAATTGCCGTATGTGAAGCCCAAGCCCAATTAGGAAATATCCCCCCCGAAGCCGTAGAAGAAATTAAAGCTAAAGCCAATTTTGATGTTAACCGAGTCTTAGAAATTGAAGCGGAAGTGCGCCACGATGTCATCGCTTTTTTGACCAATGTTAACGAATATGTGGGAGATGCCGGGCGCTATATTCACTTAGGCATGACTAGCTCGGATATGCTAGATACTGCCCTCGCTTTGCAAATGGTCGCTAGTTTAAATCTCATTCTCGAAGCGGTGGAAGAAACTATCCAAGCGATTCGCTACCAAGCACAACAACACCGTTATACTATCATGGTGGGTCGTTCTCACGGTATCCATGGTGAGCCCATTACCTTCGGTTTTAAATTGGCAGGATGGTTGGCAGAAATGCGCCGTAACCGAGAGCGTTTGGTGAGATTACGTCAGGATGTCGCTGTAGGGCAGATTTCGGGCGCTGTGGGTACTTATGCCAATATCGATCCTCGCATTGAAGCCATCGCTTGTCAAATTTTAGGCTTAGAACCTGATACCGCTTCCACGCAGGTAATTTCCAGAGATCGTCATGCCGAGTTTGTGCAACAGATTGCGTTGGTGGGCGCTTCTTTAGAACGATTTGCTGTAGAAATCCGCAACCTTCAGCGCACGGATGTATTAGAAGTGGAAGAATATTTTTCTAAAGGTCAAAAAGGCTCATCTGCTATGCCTCACAAACGTAATCCCATTCGTAGTGAAAGAATTACGGGTATGGCGCGCATCATTCGAGGTAATGCAGTGGCAGCGCTGGAAAATGTTGCCCTATGGCATGAAAGAGATATTTCTCATAGTTCAGTAGAAAGGGTGATTTTACCTGATACTTGCATTTTGATTCATTTTATGCTCAAAGAAACCACTAATTTGATTCAAAATTTACTGGTTTATCCTGAAAATATGCTTCGTAACATGAATGTTTACGGAGGAGTTATTTTTTCTCAAAAAGTATTATTAGCATTGGTGGCAAAGGGTATGAGTCGAGAGGAAGCGTATCGTATTGTGCAGGAGTGCGCCCATCAAGCATGGAATACCACCGAAGGTAACTTCCGACAGTTGATTGAAAATCACAAGGACATCAAAGAAAATCTATCACCATCGGAAATAAATACTTGTTTTGATCCTAATCAGCATCTGAAGAATTTAGATCAAGTTTTTGAAAGACTAGGTATTTAGGAATTGATAATGGACAATGGATAATGGACAATTATGAGGTTTTATCTTAATGTGTCGTATCTATAAGCCAATACATATTTAATATCAAGTTCGCTGGATTAATTATAAATCAATTAAAAATAACGGCGTTGCTGATTTCAAAGATAATTTGTATTTAATACCGATCAGTAAATGATTAAATAACCAATATTTGAGATTATGAGATTTTTATTTTCATAGCTTAAATCAGCAACGCTAAAATAACCTTAGTTCAATTTATTGAACGTAAACTCATTAGCCGTGTAATTCATTACACGGTGGGTGTGGGGCGAAGTATAATCAGTATATTGGGCTTCTAGCCCGAATGTGGTAGAAATAGCGCCCTAATTTTTAGTAACCTCTAAGTAAATATGGTCAAGGTTGACAACTTGTTTGGTAACTGAGGTTAGGGTAAGCCCATCAAAACAGCGAATAATATTTTCTAAACTCATGGATTCAGGTAACAAAAATGCTAACTCACCAGCATAAAAACGATGACCAAAACCATGTTTTTTAGCCATCATAATTGCCTTTTCTTCATCATCAGTTTTTACCAAAATTATTTCTTGGGCTGGAACTAATTGACGTAACTGATCCAGCGCCCCTTCCGCTACAATTTTACCTTGTTTAAGAATACCAATACGGTCACACAATTTTTGGGCTTCATCTAGTAAGTGAGTGGTTAATAAAATTGTCATACCTTGACTTTTGAGATGAAGAATTAACTGCCAAATTTCATAACGAGCCTCAATGTCTAAGCCTGTAGTAGGCTCATCTAATATTAGCAATTTAGGGGAATGAACCAATGCCACAGCAATATTAATTCTCCTCTGCATTCCACCACTGAGATTTTCTACGGCATCAGCGCCCCTCGCCGAGAGATTAACCCCTTCTAAACTAGCATGAATAGCACTTTTTAATTGAGTGCCTTTAAGACCATAGATTTTACCAAAAAAGCTCAGATTTTCCAGACAACTTAACTGAGAATAAAGTAAATTTTCTTGAGGTGCTACCCCTAACCAATATTTTGATTTAAGAGATAGATTTTCTTGATTTATTTTAACAATACCATCATCATAATTTAACAAACCACAAATAATATTAATAGTGGTAGTTTTCCCTGCGCCATTAGCACCTAAAAGACCATAAATTTCACCTTCTTTGACTGTTAAATTTAGGTTATCTAAAACTCGATTACTACCGTAAAATTTAACTAAATTTTTGATCTCTAACATTTTGAAAATACTATCACAATCCTTTATGGGCTTTAATCATAATATTATCAGAAAAGAGAAAAGCCAAAAAAAAAGTAATTAGTCTTGCCAAAAAAAAGATAACTTTGCTATAATTGTTTAGTACGATTGGAGAGATGGCTGAGCGGTTGAAAGCGGCTTCCTGCTAAGAAGTTGTGGGGTTTATAGCTCCACCGAGGGTTCGAATCCCTCTCTCTCCGTATTTGCCAATACTTCTTAACCCCTCATAGGAGTTTTAAAAAAAACAAAATAATGAATACTATGGTGAGATGATAAAGCCTTATCATTACCCATTACCTAACTAGCTTAGAGTAGCATTGGAGCGATCATAATTCTTACGAGCTCTATAACTTGGTTTGCCTTGAATTTCATTCCAATGATCAGAAGAATGAATATCCATGCCGATTTCTTGGGCAACTCTGCCTAACATGGATTGTTGACGGTTTTTGATGGCATGATGATGACTCATCATCAAAATACGGGCTTGTGCTTTAGTATCCATAATTTTTTCTCCTAACTTTTTTCTACTAAGGGTTTGATGAATAATTCAGAAATGTTGATTCACAAGGATTAAAACCTAATACAAGCATCAAAAAATGTGCAAAATCACGCTTTTTTTTATTAAGTGCCGTTAAAATACAGGATTAGATATATTACACGGGAATAATAAAACTTTATAATTGTCAATTATCCATTACCATCACGACACCATTCTTTATTAATCCTTCCTTACCTATATTTAAACAAATATTCTGTATAAAATAATACATTTTGTTGTTTTGTTAACAAAAAATAACATTTGCAGTAGGTAAAAATGAGCGTAAAATGGTAATTCGGAAAGAGAAAGAAGAAAACCATTTTTTCTCATCAGTTTAAGGATGAATGATGGCACAAGCAAAATCTAAAATTTATCGACAAGTTAGAGTAATTGATCCGATTAGCGCCACAGATACCATAACGGATGTATGGGTGGAAGATGATGTCATTAAGGAGATAAACCCCAGTATCAGCGCCCCTCATCATAGCGAGATATTATCGGGGGAGGGTTTAATTTTAGCGCCCAGTTTAGCAGATATTTATAGCCGTAGTGGTGAACCGGGTTACGAGGAAAGAGAAACCCTAGAAAGTTTGAACAAAACGGCACAGGCAGGAGGTTTCAACCATAGCGCCCTCCTTCCTAATACTGATCCTGTCATGGATAATCCAGCAGTGGTGGCGTTAATTCGTTCTCGCAGTGCTGATTTTCCCACTCAATTTCACTGTTGGGGTGCTTTAACTCAAGGTAGGCAAGGCAAGATAATGGCGGAGTTGGGGGCGCTGGTATCCGCAGGAGTGGTGGGTTTCACCGATAATCGTGCATGGGACAATCTATTATTATTGCGCCGTTTGTTGGAATATGCGCGCCCCTTTAATTTACCTGTGGCTTTAGTGCCGAGTAATTTGCAGTTACGGGGGGAAGGAGTAATTAGAGAGGATCAAAATTCCCTCGCTTTGGGCTTAGAAGGTAATCCTGCCATTAGTGAAACCATCGCCATTGCCTCTTTAATGGAGTTAGGGGCGCTGACTCAAACTCCCATCCATTTAATGAGGATTTCCACCGCTAGGGGTGTAGAGTTGATCAAAAAAGCAAAAGAGGAAGGGTTAGCCATTACCGCCAGTGTGAATTGGCATCATCTCATTTTAAATAGTCAGGCAGTGGCAAGTTATAATCCTAATTTGAGGTTAGAGCCTCCTTTAGGTTCGGAAATGGATCGTTTAGCCTTAGTGGAGGGTATAAAAACGGGAGTTATTGATATGATTGCAGTGGATCATACTCCTTATACCTACGAGGAAAAAACTGTAGCTTTTGCCGAAGCGCCCTCCGGTGCGATTGGTTACGAACTGATTTTACCTTTATTGTGGCACAATTTAATTATGACAAAGCAGTTATCTCCAGTGCAGTTGTGGAGGGCGCTTAGTTTGAAACCTCTGGAATTTCTTAGGCAGAATTTTATACCTATTCAGGAAGGCAAAAAAGCAGAATTTATCATTTTTGATCCATTAAAAGAATGGCAAGTTATTCCCTCTCAACTACAATCAAAATCTTATAACACTTACGGGCTAAATCAAAAAATTCAAGGGCGAATAGTTAAGGTTTGATCGAAATTGACAAAAATCAAACAAATCCTCCCATGAATCAGGTTAACTTAGAACTGTTATTGTATATATCGTTAAGGTCAAATTTATTTAATCTTGAAAAGAGGGCTAATGATAAGCTATTCATATAATAAATAAACCAGCGCTCTTCACCGCATATTAAAATTATTCATTATTAACTCTTAATTAAATTATGTTTTCCTTTCGACCAAAATTTCCCAAAAAAGAATCTATACCCGTCACCCTGAAACCACCACCGCAAAGACCAATAAAACCAGTTAGAATACCACGCCATTTCCTGAAAAATAGTATTATTACTTATTCCCAAAGAGACATTCAAAGGGAAATTAAAAAATATCCCGGCTTACTAAAAACTCTTAGCCATGCCTATCAATATCAAATTATTATGACAGGAGAAAATGAGCAAAAAGAGTATTGGTTTTGTCGAGATTTAGGTTCAACCATGCCATTATTAAAATATCTTAATGAGCAAAATTGGCAAGTTGATTGGCAAGAAAAACCTTTTATACTCTAAATATTTATGAATCAAACTATAGTTGTAAAAATTGGCACATCTAGCCTCACCAATGCCGAAAATGGTAGTCTAGCACTTTCTACTATTGCCACTTTAGTCGAAACTTTGACCAATTTAAGAAATGAAGGTTATAACGTTATTTTAGTATCTTCTGGAGCAGTAGGAGTAGGTTGTGGGCGTTTAAAATTGCCCGTGCGCCCTTCCCTGTTGCATCAAAAACAGGCGGTAGCGGCGGTGGGGCAAGGGCGCTTGATTCGTATTTATGATGATTTATTTAATCATTTTGGGCAACCCATCGCCCAAATTTTGCTCACCCGTCATGATTTAGGAGAACGTAGTAGTTATGTCAATGCTAGTAATACATTTCAAGCCTTATTGGATTTTGGGGTAATTCCCATTGTCAATGAAAATGATACTGTGGCCACGGAGGAGTTAAAATTCGGAGATAATGACACTCTATCGGCAATGGTGGCTAGTTTGGTGGGCGCTGATTGGTTATTTTTACTCACTGATGTAGATAAATTATACTCTGCCGATCCTCGTTTAGAACCTTCTGCCACTCCCATTGATTTAGTCGAAAGCGAAGAATTAGCCCAACTTGATGTTAGTGTCAGTGATAGCGCTTCTGGGTGGGGTACAGGTGGTATGATTACTAAGATTAGTGCGGCGCGTATTGCTACCAAAGCTGGTGTTACTACTGTTATTACCAATGGGGAAAAACCGCAAAATATCAAAGAAATTTTAGCAGGGGAATCTATCGGCACTCGTTTTCAACCCCAACCACGTCCAGAAAATGCCCGTAAACGTTGGTTAACCCATGGTTTAATTACAGAAGGTAAAATTATCCTCGATGATGGGGCGCGGAGGGCGCTGTGTGAACAAAATAAGTCTCTTTTGTCAGCTGGAATTATTGCGGTGGAAGGGGAGTTTAATTCAGCGGTAGCGGTGGATTTATACAGTCAAAATGGTGACAAATTTGGTCACGGTATTGTTAATTATAGTAGTTATGAGTTGAACTTGATCAAGGGTAAAAAGTCTCGAGAAATTAATCAAATTTTAGGGAAGGAGGGCGCTGAAACTGTTATCCATCGAGATAATTTAGTAATACAAAATTCTTAATTTCTAAGATAAACGTTAAATTTTTAAAAGAAAAAATAATATTATCATCATCTTTATGTGGTGGAGGGCGCTGGTTTTTATCTGAGTTGATTTTCTATCGTAATTTTTATTAAAAATCTCAAGGCTTAATTCACAGATTCAGATGAAGAAAATATTTTAGCTACATCAGCATCTAATTTGGGTTTGCGGAAAAAGTGGCGTCGTGAAGGGAGTGGTTAGTAAAAAGGTTTATAAATCAAAGGTTTTAGCATAATCATAGCTTCTTAAAAACTCCAAGTTTTTATCAATGATTGTTGAATTGTAACAAGAAAATACAGTATTCTTGGAGAAGAAATGCTATTTTTTGCACTTTTTTCTATGTAAATAATGATATAACGAAATACAGGTTTCGTTCCTTATCCTTTGTCCTTTTGACCTATTTTCTGGTAATATAGTGTTATTCTCACAATTCATATAGGATTGCTATAGCAACAAATGGGCTATGTCAAGAGAGCAAAAAAATCTACCTCCAGTAACGGATATAGAAATTGATCCTAGTTTAAGGGCAACTACTGAGAAATGGTTTGAGTATGCCATTAAAGTTCATCCTCATCATACCGATTATGCTGGAATTGTCTGGCATGGTAACTATATCCAATGGATGGAAGAGGCGAGAATCGAATATTTAAACACTATTGGTATTGATTATATTGACTTGGTGAAAGCTGGTTGTGAGTTGCCGGTGGTGGAGTTAAATTTACGTTACCATCAATCTTTGCAGATGGGAGAAAGTGCTTTTGTGAGGGTGAAAATGTGTAAAACAAAGGGGGTAAGGATACATTGGGATTATGAAATTGTTAGCCTTTCCTGTCACAAACTGTGTGTAAGTGGTAGAGTTACTTTGGTGGCTATTGATAGTAGTAAAGGCAAAATTATGCGCTCTCTTCCACCTGTGTTGCAAGATGCTTTAATTAAATTATGATGACATGGAAAATGCCTGTGTTAGGGGCGCTAATCTTTTTAATCTCAGGATTAACTAACTCAGAATCCAGCGCCCTCCCCCTCCCCGACATCGAAAAACGAGGTTATGTTATCGTTGGTGTTAATCCTCACCAGCGTCCGTTAACTTTCAGAGATAATACGGGAGAGTTACAAGGTTTAGAAATAGAGATAATCAAAAGATTAGTGGCAGAAATGAGAGGAGGGGCGCTGGGTGTGCAATTTGTGGAATTGAGCAATGAAGGGCGCTTGCAAGGGGTGATTGATGATAAGGTTGATTTAGCCATTGCAGGAGTTACCATCACTCCTTCTCGTTTAAGAGTGGTTAATTTTAGTTTACCTTATTATTTAGCGCACACCGCCATTATTACTCACCAAAATCACGGCACTTTAAAAGATAATGATAGTTTAGCGGTGATACAAGGATCAAGGGCAATTCCTCATCTCCGTTACCATTTACCAAATAATCGTTTAGTGGGTGTTGCTTCCTATCAAGAGGGTTTGCAGTTATTGCAACAAAAGAAAGTACAAGGTTTTGCTGGGGATAATACAATTTTAACGGGATGGCTGAAAGAAAACCCCCCATATCGGTTATTAGATTCAAATTACGGTGTTTATCCTTTAGCAATAGTAATGCCGAAGGGTTTAAAATATCAATCCCTCAGAGATGAGGTGAATCGTATTATTCGACAGCTAGAAGATGAAAAATGGTTGGAGAATCAAGCACAAAAATGGCAATTAATAGATAATTGATAAAAAGGGCAAAGGGCAAAGGGCAAAGGTAAATTTAAAGATAGCTTGGACTATCGTGTTTCTTTGCTCACAGTTTAAAAACGAGGTTTTAAACTCTTTATTCTTCGATAATTAATAATGGATAATTTAGTATTTACCCACCGATAACTCATAATTCATAACTCATAATTCATAACTCATAATTCATAACTCAGCAGAGTCTAAATTATTGACAATAAGGGGTAATATCTTCGCCAATATCGCTCAGAAAGCATAAAGCACGAAAACGCAACATCATCAAATCTTCATAAAAAGGATTGATTTTGCACAGAGGAGGAATGGTTAATAAGTGTTGATTAAAGATATAAATATCTCTAGCAAAAGGACATTGACTGGGTATCAAATTAACTATTCTTTTGGCAATTTGTTTCTCTCTAATTTCCCAATTATTTAATTTTTCTTTCATTCCTATTAAAGATTTATTCAATCCTTTTTTGATTATGGTGAAGGGCGCTGAAGCTATTTTTATCGCTGGATTAATATAATTTGTAGTTATCATAGTATTCACCACTTATTTATTTTGCTTAACTGTATCAAGTTTAACTATAAGTTAAGCAGATGACAAGATGTATTCAATATTAATTATCTTTATGAAAGATAAGAAAAATAAATAGGGGTTGCTGAAAAAGTGGTGTCATTGAGGTAGGGAAAAGAGAAGAGGGGAGAGGGAAAAGTCTCAAATACTTATATCAGGTTCGCTTAAACAGTTACAATTAAATATCTGCTGAAGACTCAAAATACAGACTTTGTTTTATAAGTGATTATCCGAACTTGATATTATAGACCAAAGACTTTAGCAACTTGGTTAGTTTTCATAAATTGCTATTTTGCAACAATCGTTTTTGATTAGGGTAGAGAAAAGAGGGCATTTTGTGAGAAAAAAGGCTGTTTTTGGCACTTTCTTAAGATTTTATTGTACTTAAAACCTTTGTTTTAAAAGGGTTTTGACTTATTCAGCAGACCCTATTTATAACTAATTATCCGAACTTGATATTACCCCTTGCCTATATACAATTAATTTTGGACGAGAACTTAATTGACAGTTATCAAGTCTTACTATCCTAATTTTGTACATTTAACCCGTTTATACAAATCGGTTAAACTAATTTCTACCTTAACTGATTCTAAAATTAACACATCTTCTTGACTGACTAACTCTGTTAACAACCATTGACGATTACCAACTTTGCGATACAACTCCACTCGATAATCTTCTTGATCAATCAAAATATACTCTTGTAATTCTGGAATAGTACGATAAAAAGCAAATTTTTGGTTCTTGTCAAATCCCTCTGTAGAAGCAGATAAAATTTCAGCAATTAAGCAAGGATTTGTCACTGCGGTTTCTTTCTCATTGGTAAAACAAGGCACACCTTTAACTACCATTACATCAGGATAAAAGTAATTATCAGAATCAGGTAAAGATAACCTCATATCACTAATAAAAATCTCATAACTTTGATCATTCATTTCTAAAGGTAATAGACGGCTGAAATTAACAGCCAAACGATTATGATTAGCACTAGCGCCCGCCACCTTAACAATCTCCCTCTCGATAAATTCATGTTTTTCCTGACTTGTTTCCTCTTGTGCGAGATACTCTGAAACTGTGATAGGTTTAGCAATCGTGGTTACCATATTTAACCTCTTTTTACAAATATTTTTCTCGAATTAGGACTTGAGTGTTAATATATTTCAGATTTTAAGGGCTTTAGCCCTTACTAAAAAACAATTTTTACAATTCCTTGTTTAACTCTAACCTAATTATCAGCAAAACGAGGAGTCATACAATAAGGACAATCCAGCCAATCTTGTTGCAATTCCGCCTCACAATTATGGCAAGTCAAAGAACTTTTACGCTTCGCCTTTAACTCCGACTCTAAGCCAGAATCGGTAAAAGTCACCCTTTCCACTTCCTCCAGAGTTGTCACCCCTTGGCGCACGAGATTTAAACTATACGCTAAAATTGTGGTCATGCCTTCCTCTACTGCCGCCTCCTTAATCCTGTCAGTAGTAGCTCCTTCGTTAATTAATTTTTGTAGCCTTTCGGTAATAATCATGAATTCATAAACCCCAGCACGTCCTTTATACCCACTACCCCCACATTTAGGGCATATCGTACCATGACTAACAGCCTGTTGTAAATCTTCCCCTTTTAAAGTTCGAGCCTTGTAAAAAGTGACTGACTGCTCGTTAGAAGCCATCATGCCAAAACGATTTAATTGTTCTTTCGTGGGTGTATAGGCTTCTCTACATTCCGAACAAACTCGGCGCATCAGCCTTTGTGCCAACACCCCCAACAAAGCCCCTGAAATCATAAAAGGTTCTACCCCCATCTCATCCAAACGGGCAATAGCACCGGGAGCATCATTAGTATGTAGAGTAGTTAAAACTAAGTGACCTGTCAAAGCAGCCTCAATAGCTGTTTTTGCCGTTTCAGCATCTCTAGTTTCCCCTACCAGAATAACATCAGGGTCTTGACGCATAAAAGCGCGTAGAATAGAAGCAAAGTTCATACCCTTTTCCCTGATTACCTGTACTTGCGTAATCCCTTCTAAGGCATATTCAATAGGGTCTTCCGCTGTGTTAATGTTAACGCCCGGTTCGTTTCTTTCCGCTAACACGGAGTATAAAGTTGTGGATTTACCTGATCCAGTAGGTCCTGTTACTAAAATTAGACCAAAAGGACGACTGGCAATATCCCTGACCTTTAAAAGGGTTTCTTCATCACTAATCAAAAAGTCTAAACCTAATTGAGTGGCAGAGTTATCGAGAATCCTTAAACAGACCTTTTCCCCATAACGACTGGGCAGACTATTAACCCGAAAATCCACATTGCGCCCTTGAAATACCCTTCTGATTTTGCCATCTTGAGGTAAACGGCGTTCGGAAATGTCTAACTCTGACATAATTTTAAATCTTGCCACCACAGCAGGGGTGATATGTTTTGGTAAGCGGAAAAACTCTTGTAATACTCCATCTTTACGCATTCTCACCCGCAGCATTTTCTCTTGGGGTTCAACGTGAATATCAGAAACACTCTCTTGTAGTCCTTTAATAAGAATTTTATTCACTAATTTGATAATCGGGGCTTGGTTTGCTTCATTTGATCCTAAATCAGCGTCATCACCCTCATCATCAGCTTCATCTAAGTCCGCATCTAAATCATCGATGACATCTCCCATGTCTGCCATCTTCTCCATTTCTTTCTGTTTTTTCTTTGCCTCCCGTTGTTTTTGCCTTTCTTGCTCTTCTTTATAGTAAATTACTAATAATTTTTCGTAATCTTCTTCGGTAATAACGATTCTTTGTAGCTCTAAACCTTTTGTGCGCACTAATTTTTTCACTTCATCCAGCGCCCTCAAATCATCAGGATCAACCATGGCGATCACCAAGACTGGGGGGTCTTGATTTAAACGACGTAAAGGTAATAATTTGAGACGACGACAAACAGTAATGGGGATAATTGACTCGATTAATTCGGTCATTTGTTCAGAGGCAATTTCCTCTGATTCAGGATCGACACAATCCACCCCATAAAGAATTTTTAGTTCAAAAAGATGATGTTTTTTATACTGCCGAACTAACTCAGGGGATAAAGCTCTACTGGTAATACCTTCTAATACTTTAACCAAGGGCTGTTTAGTTTTGCGCACTTCCACTAGAGCATTTTTTAACTGCTCTTTGTCGATATACCCTGATTGAATTAACTTATTGCCGAAGGGGTTGAAGTAGTCTGGACTAACTAGGGCAGTGTTTAGTTTCTCTTTTCTTTGTTGGCTGGAGAGGGGAGTTTGTGTCATCTTTCTATCTATGGCAGTATTAAGGGTGGAAAGGGAAGCAGAGGGAGAAGGGGAAGCAGAGGGAGAAGGGGAAGCAGAGGGAGAAGGGGAGATTATAATTAATAATTCATTCTACCTTTGCCCTTTGCCCTTTGCCCCTTGCCCTTTTGATTCATTAATTTAAAACCAATCATCATCATCCCAATCATTCTGAGAGGGTATATTACGCTTTTTACCTGCATTATAACCTCGTTCTTCTGGGTAGTTATCATAATTGCGACGGGGTGACGGGCGCTGGGGGGAAGATAATCCTCCTCCTTCTTGGTAATTCCTCACACTACTACCACTATAACTCCCTTGATTTTCCCTCGGCGCCCCTCCTCTACCTCCATAAGGGCTACTATCTCGGTAAACGTTACGACGATCTCTCACATTATAATCATCGTCATCATCTCCCACAAAGGTTTTCTTGATAGATTCAAAAAAGCCCTCTTCTTCATCCTTATATTGTAACCTCACCTCTCGATTTAGCTCATACAATACATCTTGTAAATCTGCTTGATTACGGTCGATTTGACGATCATCATTTTTTTCTAAACTCTCTAAAATGGCACGACATAAAGACTCAATATCACGCCGATAAGGATTGGTAAATTGACTACCAAAATCAAGGGTAATTTCCCTCAAGCGTCTTTGGGCTTGATCCGTCAGCGCCCTTGCCTGATTGCGTTTTTCCACTTTTTCTCGCCGAGATCGGTCTTCCATGGCAAATTCATTGGCTTCTGCCATCATGCGTGTTACTTCCATTTGAGAAAGGGTAGAAGCTCCTTGAATAACCACGCTTTGCTCTCTCCCTGTGCTTTTATCCCTCGCCATCACCTGTAAAATACCATTAGTGTCAATATCGAAGGCGACTTGGATTTGAGGAACGCCCCGGGGCGCTGGGGGAATCCCTGTCAACTTAAACCGCCCCAAGGATTTATTATCCTCAGCCATTTCCCTTTCTCCTTGTACCACATGAATTTCTACCGAAGTTTGATTATTCTCTGAAGTCGAAAAAACATCCGAACGGCGCACGGGTATGGTGGTATTACGAGGTAATAACTTTTTAGTGACACCGCCAATGGTTTCCACACCGATACTTAAAGGGGTCACATCGAGCAGTAATAAATCTTTGACCTCTCCCCCCAAAATTCCTGCTTGAACCGCAGCGCCCACCGCCACAACCTCATCAGGGTTTACATTTTGATTAGGTTCTATGTCAATAAAACTGCGAACCAATTCCTGTACCATAGGAATACGGGTTGAACCGCCCACCAATACTACCTCATCAATTTGAGCCGGGCTTAAACCAGCGTCTTTTAAAGCGCGTTGAATCGGGCGCCGTAAACGGGAGACTAATTCCCCGCAAATTTCCTCAAATTTGGCACGATTGAGGCTAGTTTCAATATGTTTTGGACCTTCTTCCGTGGCAGTAATAAAAGGTAAATTAATTTCCGTATTACTCACCCCTGATAACTCAATTTTAGCTTTTTCTGCAGCCTCCGACAGACGCTGTAAAGAAGTGCGATCTCTTCTTAAATCAATACCTTCCGCTTCTAAAAATTGTTCTGCAAGGTAATTAACAATTTTATTATCAAAATCATTTCCCCCCAACTGGGTATCACCGCTGGTGGATTTTACCTCCAAAACTCCGTCACCCACTTCTAAAATAGATACATCAAAAGTACCTCCTCCCAAGTCAAAAACTAAAATTTTCTGGTTGCGTTGTTTCTCTAAGCCATAGGCAAGGGATGCCGCCGTTGGTTCATTAACAATCCTTAGTACATCTAAACCAGCGATTTTTCCGGCATTTTTGGTGGCTTGACGTTGAGCATCATTAAAATAAGCAGGTACAGTAATGACGGCGCCCGTCACCTCTTCCCCTAAATATCTCTCCGCTTCTTCCGCTAATTTGCGTAAAATCATTGCCGATACTTCTTCGGGGGCAAATTCTTTCTTAATACGAGGGCAACGAATTTTGATATTATCAACTTCATCTCTGCGAATGGTATAAGGTACACGTTTTGATTGTTCTGTTAATTCACCGTAAGTGCGCCCCATAAAGCGTTTGATGCCATAATAGGTGTTTTGGGGGTTTAATACCGCTTGACGGCGTGCCATTTGCCCTACTACTAACTCACCATCTTTGTTAAAACCCACCACTGAGGGGGTGGTGCGACTACCTTCCGAGTTAGGAATTACAAGGGGTTTACCTCCTTCCATGACAGCTACTACTGAATTGGTTGTACCTAAGTCTATACCAACGACTCTTCCCATGGTTGATTTTTGCTCCAGTTGTGATTATCGCTTCTGCGCCCGTTAACGGCATTTATTATAATACTTTATCAAAATTTGGAATATTGAGATTATATATGCTTACAAAGTATGAAGAGCTATCTTAATCATAGTCTAAGCTGTCGTTATAATCTAAATCTACTCTTGCCCTTTGCTCTTTGCCCTTTTAACATACCCTAAATATTATGTTTGATCTCAAAAATGTTTTATTTGCTTTTGTAATTGTCGGTTTATTGATCCTTATTGGTAGATTAATTAAACAAAAAATTCGTTGGATTCAAGAATTATATCTCCCTGAATCCGTTGTGGCTGGATTTTTAGCCCTGATATTGGGTAGTGAGGTGGTGGGCGCTGGAATTTCTGCTATTTTTGGCGAAAACGCGCCCCTCAGTCAAGGTTTATTTAATGAATCTATCCTCAACGTCTGGAAACAATCCCCCAGTGTATTTATTAACGTCGTCTTTGCTGCCCTGTTTTTAGGAGAATCAATACCAAAACCTCAAGATATTTGGCGCGCCGTCGCCCCTCAAGTGGTATTTGGGCAAACCCTTGCGTGGGGGCAATATGTGGTTGGTATAACCCTAACTTTACTAATTTTAGTACCATTTTTCGACATGAATCCCCTTGCTGGTAGTTTAATCGAAATTGCCTTTGAAGGAGGTCATGGTACAGCCGCAGGAATGGAACAAACTTTTATTGATTTGAATTTTCCTGAAGGGAAAGATTTAGCTCTTGGTTTAGCCACTGTGGGTATTGTTTCGGGTATTATTTCGGGAACTTATTTAGCAAATTGGGGCAGAAAAAAAGGTCATATTCAATCATTACAAAAAGAAGTACAAATTTTTAATGAGTATGATGGAATATCACCCCAAGAAATTACAGTGAACAAAGAAAAAGAAGAAAATTTAAGACTAAAAAGAATACAATTAACCGAAAATTTATTGATCGATCCTCTTTCTCTTAATTTTGGTTTTGTCGGTTTAGCCATTGGCATTGGCTGGTTAATTTTGGAAGGTTTAAAGTTAATTGAATCTCTTACTTGGGGAGTTACTGGGTTAAAAATTATGACCTACATTCCTCTTTTTCCCATGGCTTTAATCGGAGGAATAATTGTACAAATTATTTTAGAAAAACTAAATTTACCAGAATTAATTATTCCTAGTTTAATGAAAAATGTTTCCGGATTAGCCCTTGATATTGTGGTCATAACAGCTCTTGCTTCCATTTCATTACAAGTATTAGGTACAAATTTTATTCCATTTTTATTATTAAGTATAACGGGTATTGTGTGGAATATTTTTGGCTTTGTATATCTCGCTCCTCGCTTAATTCCTACTTTTTGGTTTGAGCGTGGTATTTGTGATATGGGTCAATCTATGGGGGTAACAGCTACGGGTATTTTATTATTAAGAATGGTTGATCCTAAGAACAAATCGGGCGCTTTTGAAAGTTTTGCTTATAAACAATTATTTTTTGAACCTATTGTAGGAGGAGGACTTTTCACAGCCACAGCGCCCGTCTTAATAGCCCAATTTGGCTCGATTAGTGTCTTAATTTTAACAGGAATTTTAACCACTTTTTGGTTAATAATTGGCTTTACATTATTTGCTAAAAAAGTTATTTAGTAGTTGAGTAATACATTACATAATGAGGAAATTACTTGATGATTATTGGGTTGCAAATAAAACCCAGCGCCCTTCACCCCAAAACCAAATAAATTATAATTAATTAAAAGCAGTGAGATAGGAGAGATAAACTATTATGAAAACCTTAATGAAATGGTCACTCGAAGAATATCATAGCCTTATTGACAATGGACTCTTAGCAAGAAAAAATGTTGAATTATTAGAAGGGGAATTAATCGAAATGCCTCCAGAAAGCCCACTGCATACTCATGTTACCGTAACTGGTTCTAACTATCTTCGAGAAAGATTGAAGGGCGCTGGTGTAATCAGAGAAGCGCACCCCATCACTCTAACAAACTCTGAACCAGAACCAGATATAGCCATAGTCAAACCACATTCTCACGAATATAAATATCAACATCCATCATCAGAAGACATTTTTTTATTAATTGAAATTTCTAATAAAACCTTGAATTATGATCTTAATGATAAGAGAAAAGTATATGCCAAAGAAGGCATCAAAGAGTATTGGGTAGTAGATATTAAAAACCAGCAAATCAATATATTTTTAAATCCTGAAAATGAAGATTACCAAACACAAAAAGTTATTAGAGAAGGTGTAATAAAAATTCAATCCTTCCCCGATTTAGAATTAAACATTAATCAGTTATTTAAATGGTAACTTTACTCCAAGCGCCCTCCACCATTTCTTACTCCCCTCTCCTGTGGGAGCAGGGCGTTTTCATTCTCAAAAATGTTAGTTTCTCAAACTAGCCAATAATCTGAAATTCAGAGGTTTTTAACTACTAATAAATCAATTAATAGTAAAAAATCCTCCTGTCTCCCTGAATCTCCCCCCTTTTTAAGGGGGGTTGGGGGGGATCATCCTTATATTGTCTTCTTGTCAAAAACAAATCAATTTTGATCCTGACTTTGAAAACACCCTGCTGTGGGAGAGGGGTTGGGGGTGAGGGTAAACCCTCAGCGCCCTCCCCCCTACAACACAATAAATTATAATGAAATTAACAATTAGAGGTAGTTATAATGGTAGCTGAATTAATCAAGAACCAAACTAATTTATATGACATTGACTATTATCTTTGGACAATAGAAACGGTTGAACTATTAAAAACAAAAAATTGGGATAAATTAGATTTAGCAAACTTAATTGAGGAGTTAGAAAGTTTGGGTAAAAGTGATTTTAATAAAGTCCGAAGCCTATTAAGACAGATTATTGTTCATATTTTATTACTAGAATATTGGGATCGAGAATATGAAAGAAATTATCGTCATTGGCGCGGAGAAATTATCGCTTTCCGAGATGATTTAAACAATAGTTTAACCACAACATTAAAAAATAAATTAACTCAAGAATTAGAAACTATTTATAATGTATCAAGGAAAATTGTCATTCAAAAAACAGGACTAAATCAAAAGCTATTTCCTAATAATTGTCCTTATTCCCTAGATAAATTAATTAACGATGAATGGTATCCTCAAAAAAAAGATTAGTTACCCCATGACTTGGAATATAACCTTCTAGCTGAGATGTTGCTACCATGTTAATAGCATGTGCAGAGTGAATAACAAAAGGCTGACGATTTGTCATCACGTCAATAATTACATCAGTATCAAATAATACTTTTTTCAACGATATTTTTTCTCCAAATAATTAACATAAGATTCTTGAGACAGACTGTTTTCACATGAAATAACGCCGATTAAACTGTTGGTCTAATAGTCCAAAGTTTCTCCTGTAGTCTCATTTTCAGACAAGGTAAAATGAGTTTCTTTTTGAATAGAATTGAGTAATGATTGCACCAAGTGCCATTTTTCTTGTAGGGGTAATTTTAATACTTGATTTTCTAATTCTATTAAATTCATAAAATCAATTAGTTTGGAAAACTTTTAATTACTATACTTTATTACGGGCTAAAATTAGTATCTCACAATAAAATTTATTTTATTTTTGCGGTGACTTAATCAATTATCTCATTAGTTGTTGCAAACTGTATAAAGCATTGATAGAATTGCACTATACAATTTTCAATAAAATGCAACATGTATTCAAAAAAAAGGAGACAGACGAACAACATATATTATCTATTTGGCTTTTTGTGGAATTTATATCATTCCTCTTTTTGTAGCTATGTTTTATCACCAAGAATATATCTTAAGCAACGTAAATGACATAATCTTAAAAGCTCCTTTGCCTTGGAATATTTCATTGGATATAAGTTATAAATATATGATTTTTGTAGGTATATTCTATGGTGCTTTGTCCCTAACATATAAAAAATTATTTAAATTTATTTACAATAAATTAACATTCTTTACAGGACTATTTTTATTCTTCCTTGTTATTCTTTTACTAATTGGCGATTGTTTTGGAATGTGGTGGGTATGGAACTTTATGTAAATGCTTGGACGCAATTTTGGGAAAATTTTTGGGAAAATTTGTTTGGTGGCTGGAAGTAAACCAGCGCCCTTCACTGAATAATAAAAACTATAATAGTTTTATTAATGAAAATATATAGAGAGATAAAAACATGGTACAACAATTAATTAAAGAAGAGAAAAATTTATATGATACTGACTATCATCTTTGGGTACTAGAAACTATTGAAAAACTAGAAAAAAGAGATTTAGATTCCCTTGATTGGGAAAATTTAATTGAAGAGGTATTAGATTTGAGTAAAAGAGATAAAAGAAAACTACAAAATTTACTAAAAAGATTATGCGAACATTTATTAAAACTTAAATATTGGGAAGGGGAAATGGAGAGAAATAAAAAGCATTGGCGAGGAGAAATAACTAATTTTCGTCAGCAAATTCAATATGAATTGGAAGATAGTCCTAGTTTAAAACCTTATTTAGCACAAATATATAGTCAGTGCTATGAAGATAGTCGCAAAATAGCATCCCAAAAGTCTGGACTACCTCTCATTACCTTCCCTGAAAATCCCATCGCTAATTTAGAACAAATTTTAGATGAAAACTGGCTTCCTTAATTCACGGCGAAGGGCGCCCTCCACCCTTCAAACAATCGTAGGGGTTGAATATCATTCAACCCTCACACACAATTTACCCCAATCACATCACAAAACTAATTAGCGCACCCCAAACACTCTTCCTTAAAGTTGTCTTTCTGCACAATACGAATATAATACACAGCCTTACAACCAGATTGCCAAGCTAACATCAGCGTATCAAAAATATCCTTAGCTTTCAGCGCCCTTCCCGGTTCATCAGGATAATAAACCCCCTCATTAAGATTAAAAAGTAACTCCATCGAAATCCCCGTATCAATCCATTGTTGTATTACACTAACTGCTCGTACTACACTATTTTGGTCAAGATTTTTATTTTCCTGATAATACCAGTAACCATCCTTAATATAAGGCGGTGCAATAGGCACAGTGCCTTTAGCCCACTTATCATAAAAGAAACGACTATAAACAGGTAAAATACTAGCCGTGCAACCCTGCACCAAACTAGAAGAAGTATTAGGCGCAATAGCAGTAATATGTGAATTGCGGATGCCAAAAGTTTGAATATCGTCAGCTAACTTTTCCCAGCGCCCACCATCATAAGCATTATCCCTAAACCATTGTACAGGTTTAGAACCAATCAACAAACCCTTTTGCCAATCACTACCGTTATAACCGTCAAAACTTCCCCTAGTCTTTGCCAACTCCATGGATGCCAGAGTGCAAAAATAGCCCATATCCTCAAACAAATCGCTAATTTCCTTTAAATTACTGTAGCGTAACTCGTGTTTAGCCAACCAATCCGCCAAACCCATAGCGCCCACCCCAATAGTGCGATAACGGTTATTATGGTTTTTAGCATCAGCAAAAGGAGGATTAGTAATATCAATAGTATTATCTAAAATTCTCACCGCAATACTACAAACATCCTTAAATTCTTCTCTCTCAAGATTAGCAAGGTTAAGAGAAACAAGGTTGCAACAGTGCGCATAATTACCACTGGTAACGTTACTATAAGACTCACAACAAAGATTAGTTTGAGGAATATAACCATCATGCTTATTAGGGTTCGCACGATTAATAGTATCTTTGAACGCAAGGTAAGGCATCCCCGTTTCCACCTGAGCGCGCATAATATGTTTGAATAACTCCCTAGCATTGACTTTCTTGTATAGTCTAATAACAGAATCAAGACTATTCTCTATGTGTTGATATGCCTGATCAAAATCAGCGCCCCACAAACTAGCCAAATCATAGCCAAGTTTTTCCTTCACCTCATAAGGATCAAAAATAGTCCAATCCGTTTTCGCTTCCACTCGGCGCATAAACTCATCAGGAATAATCAACTGAGGGAAAACATCATAAGCCTTGCGTCTTTGATCGCCATTTTCCGTTTGCATTTCCAAAAATTCTGGCACATCCAAATGCCAAATATCCAAACCTACAGTCACCGCACCAGCACGCCTCCCCCCTTGATTTACCGCAATAGCAGTATCATTGAGTAATTTAATCCAAGGAATTACTCCCCCAGATGAATTAGCTTTTCCCATCACACTGCTACCAGTGGCACGAATACGAGAGACATTGACACCCACACCACCGCCATTTTTAGAAATTCTTGCTGTGTTAGTAATTTCCCGATAAATACTTTCGAGGTTATCATCCATAGCGATGATAAAACAACTGGTTAAAGAACCATTTGGCACTCGTAAATTAGCTAAAATAGGCGTAGCTAAAGATATTTTTCTTTGGGCAATAGCTTCATAAAATGCCTTAGCATAAACTAATCTTTCTGATTTTTTCTCATTCATTGCTAACAATAAAGCACAAGTTAAAAAAGCTTCCTGTGGCAACTCATCAGGCAATAAATAACGGCTAGTTAGTAAAACTGTACCAGCATAATCATATTCTAAATCATAGTCAGGGTTAATCCATTGATTCGCTGTTTCTAATTCTTCCGTTGAGTAAGCAGACAATCTCTCATCATATTTACCCTCTGCCAAGAAATCCTTAACAGTCTGCGCATAGTCACCATAATTGTAACCCCGCCTAACTAATATTTCTTTCCATAAACTCCACATCGCTAATCTACCAGCGACATAACGCCAATCTGGTTCATCAATACTACACATCTCCAGCGCGCAGTTAACTAGATTATCTTGAATTTCCCTAGTGGAAATACCGTAACGCAGACGGGTTTTCATCCCTGCTTCCAAAGCAATGCTATTGACATCTAAACCATTACAAGCCCAATTTACTACCTTGCGAATTTTGCCGATGTCTAAATCTGCTAAACTGCCATTTCTTTTGATTACCTTAATTACGGTAGGCTTTTCATCATGGCTAGAATTGTCCTTGTCATTGACTGATATTGTTAATGTTTGTTCCTGAGTCTCGAATGGCATTGCTGTGGTTTACCTTAAAATTTATAATTATAATGTTTACAATGTACTACAAGTGTAAAACACAAATAGCGATGAAAATGTGACGGGCGAAGGGCAAAGTTGTTTAATTTTAAAATTTTTAGCTTGGGCAAAGTAATGAGTAAGAAGTAAAAAGTAATAAGTTTTGACTGTTTTTGATGAAAAAAGATTTTCTGAAAATTTTTAAATAATAACTAAAATGTCAATAACCAAAAACTTTGTGATACTCATAGGCTAAAAATTATAGCTAACTCGTGCCTCTTACTTTTACTTTGAAAACGCCCTGCTCAAAAAAGGGGAAGATAATGAATAAACCCAGCGCCCTCCACCCATAGAGATATTTTGGTTATTTTGCCAAAAATTGACGACAACATTTCCACCAGAAATTAACTAGAAAGAAAATACTCTGATTGATTTGTATTAATGTGAGGGAAATGAAAATTTATTGATAGCGATTGAGAAGGGATTGTAAACCGCCCTGATAACCAGCGCCCACCGCATTCATACGCCATTCTCCGTCTTTGCGATACAACTCCGCCATGATGATAGCGGTTTCGATGGAGAAATCTTCTTCTAAGTCATAACGCAAAACTTCCTCTTTGGTGGCGACATCCACTAGACGCACAAAGGCATTTCTCACCTGTCCAAAATTTTGCCCTCTTTTATCTGCTTCATGAATAGTGACAGTGATAACAATTCTTTGGACATCAGCCGGAACTTTTCGCAAATCAACGATAATGACTTCGTCATCTCCTTCCCCTTCACCCGTGAGATTATCTCCCATGTGTCTGACAGACTTATCCGGGTCTGGACTGGTAAGATTATTGTAAAAGATAAAGTGCTGATCGGAAATTAATTTTTCTTTAGCATTAAGTAAAAACACAGAGGCATCAAGGTCAAAATCAACCCCTGTATCCGTTACATTGGTATCCCACCCCAAACCGATAAAACCAGCGGTTAAACCGGGAGCGACTTTATTTAGGGACACTCTCTGCCCTTTTTGTAGTGATATTGCCATGAGATTCTACATCTTTTTCGTTACTACCTCTTATTATCATAGGACTATTTTGAGAAAATAAACTTTTTTTTTTCCTTGATTTATCTGCTAAAATATGCTATGTTTTTATAGGTATTAAGATTGATTTTCTGTGACGATCGGCGCTAGTTCATCACTTAGGTTGATCCAATCTTCTAAGGCAAGATTTTCTGCTCTGGCTTGGTCGTTGATGTTTAAATCTTGTAAAACTTTACTTAAAGTTTCTATTTCTATAAGAGATTTTAAATTGTTTTTTAGCATTTTTCTTCTACTAGCAAAACCTAACCTAATTATAGTTTCTAAAAATTTAGGCTTTTGAGTAGGTTTACTAATCGAACGAGGGGTGATTTTTACCACTACTGAATCTACTTTCGGACGGGGCGAAAAGTCCTCAGCACTTACATCACAAACAATCTCACATTCTGCTAAATATTGAACTCTGACAGTTAACGCGCCATAAACTTTGTTGTTTGGTTGAGCAACTAATCTTTCTCCTACTTCTTTTTGTACTAATAAAACGATAGAGTCTAAGGTGGAGGGCGCTGGATTTGAGATCGTGCCTAAAAGTTTCTCAATAATCGGACCAGTAATATTATAAGGAATATTAGCAACTACTTTATTAAAATTTCTAAACTGAGGAAAATTAACTAATGTAGAATCTAAATCTAACCCTAAAAAATCTCCTTCTAAGAGTAAAAAATTATCAACATTTTTATATTTTTGTACTAATTTCTTACATAAATCTCGATCAATTTCTATTGCTAATAAATTTTTGACGTAAGGTAAAAGACGAGAGGTGAGAACACCTGTACCCGGTCCAATTTCTAATACTGTATCAGCGCCCTTCATCGTTGTTAAATCGGCTGATTGAATAATATTACTTAAAGCTGTTTCGCTTTTTAACCAATGTTGCCCAAACTGTTTTTTTGCTCTAATAGCCATCGATAAATAATAAATAATAAATAATGAATAATTGATAATTGATGCACCAATAACTACATAACTGAGTATGAAAACTTCTTCCTTTTTACTTTCTCTCCATGTCCTCACGCCAAAACAAATAATAACTACAAGGAACAAATTAGCTTACTAGAACATCTTAACAGTAAGGTTTATCCTAAAATCAAAACTGTAATATATAGTTAGACTGTTAATACTAACTTACAACATACAATAAATGAAAACTAACACTATAGCCTTGTCCGTATCCTTGCTGTTAATCGGCACACTATCTATCAGTAACTTCAATCCCATGACAGCAACATCAGCCCAAGAAAATGCCCCCATAATCGATGGAAGCACCAGTGAAAACGCACTCGATTGGAATGGAGAATATTTAGGTATTTTGCCTTGTGGCAGTTGTGCCGGAATCAAAACCGAAATTCTCCTCAACCCTGACTTAACCTATCGTTTACGCCGTCAATACTTAGGCAAAAACGAGAATTTCTTTGAAACTACTGGTAATTTTACTTGGAATACCCAAGGTAATATTATCACCCTTGAAGGTTTGGAAAATGAACCAACTCGCTATCTAGTGGGTGAGAATAGACTATTTCAATTGGATATGGAAGGCAATATAATTGTGGGAGATTTGGCTGATAAATATATTTTGGGGAAAGTTAGTGAAACTGGGGAAATGGCAAAAAATAACGCTACTTTAACGGAAACCTATTGGAAATTAACAGAATTAAACGGGAAGAAAATAGAAGATGCACCCAGAGACATTTATATTATGCTCAAAGATAATCAGCGAGTACAGGGTTTTGGTGGTTGTAATAACTTAATCGGTAGTTATGAACTAAAAGAAGGTAATCGCCTAAATTTTGTGCAGATAGCATCCACTCAAATGGCTTGTGAAGATATGGAGAAAGAATCTGGACTTTTTCAAGTCTTAAGAATGGTCGATAATTATAATTTGACTGGTAATACTTTAATATTAAATCGTGCTAGAATGGCGCCCCTCGCCGTTTTTGAAGCTGTTTATTTAGTGAAATAATATCAAAAGGGAGAAAGGGAAGCAGAGGGAGAAAGGGAAGCAGAGGAAGTAATAATTAATTAATAATTAATGGGTGACAGATGAAGAGTTAATTGTCAATTATCCATTGTTAGTTAAGACTTATCGGTAACTCTATCGAGAATTTCTAACATTTTTGCTTGTCTGTCTTCCACATCCTCTAAACGGCGGTAATAATCAGCTTGAATTTCCCAAAAATTCGCCTGAGAAGTCGATAATCTAGCCATCCATTCATACATCTGTTTACGATCTTTTCGCCATTCCTCTCGATCTTTCTGCCATTCCTTTTGAGACTTACTGAAACTGCGACTCAATGCTTCAATAGCTTTAGCATTAAAGGCGATTAATTGTCTAAGTTCTTCGTCGCTCACGGTTTTTAAAACTTATTTTTAAATAGCATTCTAATTTTAGCATAAATCTAAAAAGCTAAAAAAATCCAATATTACCAAGGGAATGTCAGAAAACATAGACAAACTAAAACAAAAATAAAGAACCGAAAGCATTAGAATAATTGAGATTAAGATAAACTAAAGAGTTAAGGCGGTAAAGATTTATGCCACGTCGTGAAGATATAAACAAAATTCTTATTTTAGGATCAGGTCCTATTGTCATCGGTCAAGCCTGTGAGTTCGACTACTCTGGTACACAAGCCTGTAAAGCCCTACGAGAAGAAGGTTACCAAGTCGTATTGGTGAACTCCAACCCAGCTACCATTATGACCGATCCCGACACAGCCGAGCGCACCTACATCGAGCCGATCACCCCAGAAATGGTAGAAAAAGTCATCGCCAAAGAAAGACCCGATGCCCTTTTACCCACCATGGGAGGACAAACTGCCCTCAACACCGCCGTATCTCTGGCAGAGTCAGGGGCGCTGAATAAATACGGTGTGGAATTGATTGGCGCGAAATTACCAGCAATCAAAATGGCAGAAGATCGGGAACTCTTTAAAGAAGCCATGGCGCGCATCGGCGTTCCCGTTTGCCCTTCAGGTATTGCCAGTAACTGGGAAGAAGCCAAAGCCGTTGCTGAAGAAATCGGCACTTATCCCTTAATTATCCGCCCAGCCTTTACCATGGGGGGAACTGGAGGCGGTATCGCTTACAACCAAGAAGAATATGAGGAGATGGCTAAATTTGGCATTGATGCCTCTCCCATGTCACAAATCTTGGTGGAAAAATCTCTCATCGGTTGGAAAGAATACGAGTTGGAAGTGATGCGCGACATGGCGGATAACGTAGTAATTGTCTGTTCTATCGAAAATATTGATCCCATGGGAGTTCATACGGGAGATTCTATCACAGTAGCGCCCGCCCAAACCCTCACGGATAAAGAATATCAACGGTTAAGAGATTATTCCAAAGCTATTATCCGAGAAATTGGCGTGGAAACAGGGGGATCAAATATTCAGTTTTCCGTTAACCCCACCAATGGCGATGTTATCGTCATTGAGATGAATCCGAGGGTATCTCGTTCATCTGCATTAGCATCCAAAGCCACAGGGTTTCCCATTGCTAAATTTGCCGCTAAATTAGCCGTTGGTTACAGTTTAGACGAAATTTCTAACGACATCACCCAGAAAACTCCAGCATCCTTTGAGCCTACCATCGATTATGTGGTGACGAAAATTCCTCGTTTTGCCTTTGAAAAATTCCCCGGCTCATCTTCTACCCTCACCACCCAAATGAAATCCGTTGGGGAAGCCATGGCAATCGGGCGCACGTTTAACGAGTCCTTCCAAAAAGCGTTGAGATCACTGGAGATCGGGCGCTATGGCTTCGGTTGTGACAAAAAAGAAACTTTACCTACTTTATCGCAAATCAGCGCCCTCCTCCGTACACCCACCCCTGAACGTATTTTCAGCGTCTATCACGGCTTTAGATTGGGTATGACTACCGAAGAAATTCACGAACTCAGCGCCATTGATCCTTGGTTTTTAGATAAAATGGCGGAAATTGTGGAAGTAGAAAAATTCCTCAAGCGCACTCCCTTAACCAAAATTACCACCGCTGAAATGCGCTTAATTAAACAACAGGGATTCAGCGATCATCAAATTGGTTTCGCCACCAAAACCACCGAAGACGAAGTAAGGGCATATCGTAAAGGCTTGGGCGTTTTACCTGTTTATAAATTGGTGGATACCTGCGCCGCCGAGTTTGAAGCCTTCACACCTTATTATTACTCTACCTACGAATCAGGGGAAAGCGAACATAACCCCACCGATAGACGCAAAGTAATGATTTTGGGCGGTGGTCCAAATCGCATTGGGCAAGGTATTGAGTTTGATTACTGTTGTTGTCATGCTTCCTTCTCTTTGCAGGATGCAGGTTTTGAAACCATTATGGTTAACTCTAACCCTGAAACCGTTTCCACCGACTACGACACCAGCGATAGGTTATATTTTGAACCTCTCACCAAAGAAGATGTTTTGAATATCATCGAAGCGGAAAACCCTGAAGGGATTATTATTCAATTTGGTGGGCAAACTCCTTTAAAATTAGCTGTACCCCTCAAAAATTATTTAGCTAGTCCAAACGTACCAGTTACCACTAAAATTTGGGGTACTTCTCCTGATTCCATTGATACGGCGGAAGATCGGGAAAAATTTGAGGCGATTCTCAACGATTTGGATATTAAACAACCCGCCAACGGTATCGCGCGCAGTTTTGAAGAATCTTTAGTAGTGGCAAAAAGAATCAGTTATCCTGTGGTAGTACGCCCGTCCTATGTTTTGGGAGGTCGGGGTATGAGTATTGTTTACAACGAGACGGAGTTGGAACAATATATGAAATATGCGGTACATATCGAACCGGATCACCCTATTTTAGTCGATAAGTTTTTACAAAATGCCATTGAAGTGGATGTGGATGCCATTTGTGACCATACGGGTCAGGTTTTGATCGGTAGTATTATGGAACATATTGAGGAAGCTGGGGTGCATTCGGGGGATTCTGCTTGTTCTATCCCTTATATTTCCTTGTCTGATGAGGTTTTGGCTACCTTGAGAGATTGGACTGTCAAACTGGCTCGATCTTTGGAAGTGCGCGGTTTGATGAATATTCAGTATGCGGTACAGGGAGATACTTGTTATATCCTTGAGGCTAATCCTCGCGCTTCTCGTACTGTGCCTTATGTATCGAAGGCTATTGGCAGACCTTTAGCTAAAATTGCTTCTCTGGTGATGTCGGGTAAAACGTTGGTAGAGTTGGGCGCCACGGAGGAAATTATCCCCCGTCATGTGGCAGTCAAAGAGGCGGTATTACCCTTTAATAAGTTTGTAGGTACTGATACTTTGCTCGGTCCAGAAATGCGTAGTACGGGGGAAGTTATGGGTATTGATGTGGACTTTGGTAAGGCATTTGCAAAAGCGGAGATGGGCGCTGGGGTTGCTATTCATACTTCTGGAACGGTGTTTATTTCCATGAGTGACCGTGAGAAAGAAGCTATTGTGCCTGTGGCGAAGGATTTGATTAGTTTGGGGTTCAAAATTGTCGCTACTTCTGGCACTCGTCAAACCTTGTTAGAACACGGTTTGGAAGATGTGGAGTTGGTGTTAAAACTGCACGAAGGTCGCCCTCATGTGGTGGATTGGATCAAAAATAATCGTATCCAATTCATTATCAATACTCCCAGCGCTGAGGATTTTGCTCAGGCTGACGGGCGCAAAATTCGCCGTTCTGCTTTAGATTATAAGTTACCGATTATTACTACGATTGCGGGCGCTAAGGCTACGGTGGAGGCTATTCGTTCTATCCAGTCTGAACCTCTACAGGTGAGGGCGCTTCAGGATTATTTTAATTAATTCTTATTGTGTTGGTGTTGGGTTTCGTGCCTCAACCCAACCTACGGTTTAATAGAGTTGTATGGTAATGTTATTCACAATTCAAAATATTTGTAGGTTGGGTTAAACGAAGTGCAACCCAACACCCCATTTTAAAATTTATGTTTTTATGCAATATCGCAGAGCAAAAATTCAAGGAGGGACTTATTTTTTTACCCTAGTCACTTACAATCGAAACCCTATTTTATGTTATCCAGAGAATATTCAACTATTAAGAGAAGCCTTTGCTTATGTCATGAAAAGACATCCTTTTGTGATTGATGCCATCGTAATTTTACCAGATCATCTTCATTGTATTTGGACATTACCAGAAGCAGACGCCAATTTTTCTACTCGTTGGCGATTAATCAAAGGTTATTTTAGCCGTAAGTGTGATGAAAAATATCAGGGGAAAATTTCCATATTTCGACAGAAAAAACAGGAAAAAGCAATATGGCAAAAAAGATTTTGGGAACATTTGATCAGGGATGAGCAAGATTTTATTAATCATGTTAATTACATCCATTACAATCCTGTTCATCATGGATTAGTCAAAGCCGTAAAATATTGGCAGTATTCGAGTTTTCACCGATATGTAAATGAAAATATATATGATATGGATTGGGGTCTCTGGGCGTTTTCTTGGATGACTAGAGGTGATACACCTATTTGACCGTAGCTGGATTGGATACTGTAAAAAGGGGCAATTAAACTAATTAAAGTGGGAAAAAGGTAACTGACCAGTTTTTTTGTTTTTAACATCTTTTCCAAGGTACAATTAATTTTGCTTTCAGATCAGCGCCCTTCACCTTAGTTGAAACCATGGTAAAGAAAAAATATGCCTCTTCTCTAATTAGTATGATAGATTAATAAAAAATAATTCTGATAACTGTTGCTGAATAGTAATCATAGCAAAATAGAAGTTAAAAGTTATAAACTATTATTTAATAATTCCCTTTTGCTTATTGCCTACCTCAACTAACAATTTACATACTGAAAATAAAAGAGCCAAAAATATTTTTTCATTAACCGAGAAAAAGTCCTAAGATTGTTATATTAAGAATCAGTAGCGCTGAGTAAGTACAACCTCAACTCCATTTGAGGGAATCAGATCTAGCTAATATGTAATCATAGTTTAAGATGACTAGATTTTAGTCACACTGTTCCCTAGTTTGTTATCCTTAACTTGCCCTCTGTGTTTCCACCTAAAAGAAGATCATGAGTAACCCCAGTCAAACCCAAGAATTATATAAGCAAACTTTGATGCGTCTAGGTTCAATGTTGAAGCTGTTAAAACAGGGAGATAGTCCACAAAATCGGGAGAAGATTCAGAGTTTCTGCGATTATTTATCCCTAGAGGGCAGAAAACAAAATTTATTTGGTTGGGTGGAGTTGATGGAAACGGCGAAAGCTGCTATTGCTAAACCACAGCATAACTATAGTTCTACCACTAAATTAATTATTAAAGAGATTAAAGAAGCCGGAGAGCATTTAATTAAGGGAGAAATAAATTCCATTGCCATGAGTGATCAACTTCTCAATCTAGCGCCCTCCGCCAAAGCTAGATTTATGGATGTAGAAACCATTTACGCTCAACCTCAAACGGCTGAAGAACAAAAACAGGCTGTTTCTAGGGGTACTTTGGAAAGAGATTTATGGCGAGAAACCTTATTTACTACCCCTGAAATTGATCCAGAACAAGAATTAAGCAAAGATTCTGACAATGATAGTTTTAATGATGATTTTCTCGATACTATTAATGACAAAACTAACACGAATCTGGACGATTGGTTAGATGAGGATTCTTTTGGTTCAGAAAACCCCATGATTAGTTCTATTTTTCTTACCAGCAAAGATACTAGCACCAATTCAGGGGATGATTTTGATGATTTATTTGCCGAATTAGATGATGAGGATGAGAGTGGCAAAGTAGAGCCAGATCAATGGAGTAATAAAGCAGAAGTCGAGACGGAGGAATTAGACGAAGATTGGGATTTCCTCGATGACGATGAAAGTGAAATGGTGATGGGCGCTGGTTTTGTAGAGGAAGAAGATTTATCAGGCAGTTTAGGTGACTTGTTGGATGATTTAGGGGAAGGCATCGATTTTGGAGTAGAAAGCACCATTGAAATTCCCACGGATAATAATAGTCGAGGTACAGTCATAGTAGATGATCCATTAGCAGAAGTTGCTGAAGACTGGGAAGACATCACAGCGCCCCTCACCGTGGCAAATGCCTTACCACTAATTTACAACAACTTTGAAGAGTTGGATAAAGTCATTGTGGGAGAAAATGAGCATAAATATAAAACCCTCACCATTGATTTTCCAATATCGCGCCTAGCCATTACCTATTATGATAACTTCAATGAATTAGAAAAATTGGTTAATACCCATGATCTAGCACAAGAGCAAGTTAATTGGCAAGAATTAGAACTGATGATTGCTGATAACTTATTAGCCAATGCCAAAATGACGATGACGGGCGCTACAGTGTATCCCGAAAGTGAAAATTTGGAAGCAGAATTAAGCGATTTAGACCGACTTCTCGCCCAAGCCGAGAAAAGTGGCGCCCCCAAAGCCCGACTTAACAAAACCCCAGCGCCCTCCACCGCCAAAGCTCAAGTATTTGAACAAAGTATGAGAGTACCAGTCAAACAACTAGATAACCTCAATAACTTAGTTGGGGAAATGGTGGTAAGAAGAAATAGACTGGAAGAAGACCAAGATAAATTAAGACAATTCCTTGATAATCTCCTCTCCCATGTACAAGGATTAAGTGATGTGGGCGCCCGTATGCAAGATATGTACGAAAGGAGCTTACTGGAAGGCGCTCTCATTGACAGTAGAAAACGTAACCAATCCATCGTTAAAGAGCAACTGGCGAGGGCAGAAAATAAAAATAATACCGTAGTGCCTACCACAGGTTTTATCAGTAACGAACCCACTTCTCCTAATCCCCTTGAATTAGACGAATTAGAATTAGATCGCTTTACGGGATTTCACCTCCTCTCTCAAGAAATTATCGAATTAATCGTCAGGGTAAGGGAATCCACCTCAGATATTCAATTCCTAGTGGATGAAACAGATCAATTAGGGCGAAATTTACGGCAAATTACCACTCAACTACAAGAGCAAATCAACAAGTCAAGAATGGTGCCATTTGCTCAGAATGCCGACCGTTTGCCCCTACCCATTCGCAAAATCGCTCAAAGTTACAACAAACAAGTACAGCTTAAAGTAGAAGGAAGAGACGTATTAATCGATAAAATGATCCTTGAACACCTTTGGGATCCACTTTTACAAATCGTCAAAAACTCCGTCACTCACGGCATCGAACAGCCCGAAGAAAGACAAGCTAACGGCAAAGCCCCTATGGGAACCATTACGGTGAGAGCCTTTTTACAAGGACCTCAAACGGTAATTTCCATTTCTGATGACGGGGCAGGTATTGATGCTCACAAAGTCAAACAAAAGGCAATTCAACAAAAATTAATTACCCCAGCCCAAGCTCAAAACTTGAAAGATCAAGAAGTTTACGAGTTTTTGTTCAACGCTGGTTTCACCACCAAAGATAAAGCCGATAGCCATGCAGGAAGAGGGGTAGGCTTGGATATTGTGCGCAACTCTCTCAATGAAATTAGGGGATCGGTATTCATCGACTCTACCCCCGGACAAGGTACAACTTTCACCATCCGTCTGCCTCTAACTTTGAGCATCGGTAAAGCGCTTTGTTGTTTGAATGATAATGCGCGCATCGCCTTTCCCATTGATGGAATTGAAGATACCCAAGATTTTGCCATCAGCGATCTTAAAGTTAACAGTAAAGGGGAAAAATGTATTCCTTGGGAAGATGGCTTGTTGCCTTTACGTTCCCTTAGTTCCCTTTTGACTTACAATCGTCAAATTACCCGTAGTATTGTTTATACCACCAGCAGTGGAGATGATGAAACTATTCCAGTGGTCATTTTACGAGGTGGTAACAACCTGTTAGCTATTCAGGTGGATGAGGTGTTAGGGCAAGAAGAAATCGTTATTAAACAAATCTCTGGACCTTTACCGAAACCTAAGGGTATTGCCGGGGCGACGGTGCGCAGTGATGGGATTGTCATGGCTATTGGGGATGTTATTGAGTTGATCGAAATTGCCCAAGGCAACCTCAGTAATAAAGTTAAGTCGGAAATGTTCCCTGATAATCGTGGTAATCAAGCGACTATGTTTGATTCACCTAGTAGTAATCAGCCTTTTGTCTTGATTGTGGATGACTCTATCACGGTGAGAGAGATGTTATCCATGACTTTCTCCAAATCTGGTTATCGGGTAGAACAGGCGAGAGATGGTCAGGAAGCGTGGCAGAAGCTCAAATCTGGTTTGCCTTGTGATTTAATTTTCTCTGACATTGAAATGCCTCGCATGAATGGTTTGGAGTTGTTACAACATATCCAAGAAGATGAGGAGTTAGCAAGGATTCCAGTGGCGATTTTGTCTTCCCGTGGGGCACAAAGACATCAAAAAATTGCGGCGGAATTGGGGGCTTCCGCCTACTTAATTAAGCCTTGTGTGGATAAGGATTTAATTGATTCGGCACAGAGAATGGTTAATGGTGAAGTGTTATTGGCCAATAGTACCAGAGTTCCTACTCTGAAGGTAAGTAAAATAACGGAAAATCTGGAGAAGGAAACTAATTCAAGTAAAAGAAGAACCAGTTCAGCGCCCCTCGTCTTGGTAATTGATGATTCGGTGGTGGTACGGGAAATGTTGTCTATGACCTTCAAAAAAGCCGGTTATGAGGTGGAACAAGCTAGGGATGGACAGGATGCTTGGGATAAAATTTCCGCTGGTTCTCCCTATGATTTGCTCTTGTGTGACATTGAAATGCCTCGCATGAATGGTTTGGAGTTGTTGGCGCGGATGCAACAAGATGAGGAGTTATCTAAATTACCAGTGGCTATGGTAACGTCGAGGGGCGCTGAAAAACACCGCCGTATTGCTGCGGATTTGGGAGCTAAGGCATATTTTACTAAACCCTATTTAGAAGATGAGTTATTGGAAGCGGCGCAAAAACTCATTAAGGGACAAGTATTATTAAGCTAGTTTATTTTAGAGATGTTGTCTGCAACGTCTCTACTGAAATGTGAAAAACAATCTTCAATGATGAATCAGCAAGATAGTCTCGAAAATTTTATCAATTTTTGTCAGCAACACATCACAGGGCAAGAAAGAAAAGAAGCTCAAATTTTTATTGATCGATTCTTTCAAGCCTTTGGTTATGGAGGGGCGCTGGAAGCTGGGGCAACATACGAGGAAGCGATAAAAAAAGGTAGTCTGAAAAAAAATACGGGTTTTGCTGATTTAGTCTGGAAACCTAAACTACTCATTGAGATGAAAAAACGAGGGGAAGACCTTAGTAAACATTATGCCCAAGCCTTCGAGTATTGGTCAAGACTTGTGCCTAATCGTCCTCGTTATGTAATACTTTGTAATTTTGATCAGTTTTGGATATTTGATTTTAATTTACAATTAGATGAACCTGTTGATATTGTTAATCTTGAGGATTTAGCTTCCCGCGCTTCGGCTTTCAATTTCATGAAGGCAGGGGATGTTAAATCTATCTTCAATAATAACCAAGTTGAAGTTACCGAAAAAGCCGGGCGCCGATTAGGGGAGTTATTCCAAATCCTCCAAGACAGATTAACAAAACTCTCCTCTCCCGCAGGAGAGGGGAGTAAGAGATTTTGGGGTGGGGTGAAGGGCGCTAGTTTTAAGCTAATGAGTATTGATTTGGTATCATAACCCACCGTGTAATTCATTACACGGCTAACAGTATTCCGTTTAATAAATTAAACTCTTTTTTAATCATTTTAGGTGGGGTGGTGAAAAGTTAAGAGAATGTAATCAAATTATAATTTACCTTCTATTTTCAGTTGTATTAAATTTTTAATTTGTTGCTTACCTTCTTCTGTATTTTCAAATTTATATTTAATACCACTACAGCGACTCATCAAAATCCTTAATGCTTCATCATCATCTTTATGGCTTAATACATAGGCTCCCAATTCGGCTTTTGTCATGATTTCAAAATTAGTTTTCATTTGGCAAAAACTCCTAATTTCCATCTGAATATATAATAATTTCAATATTTTCCCCTGCTAAAATGTAAATCTCTCCTTTTAATTCATCAAAACGAAATAAGATTATATCTTGATAAAAATCAGAAAGATTTTGGCAAATTTGCACAGATTTAATTGCCTGTTCAGCGGTTACAAAATTCAATTAGCCTCCATAATAAATTATTCATATTTTAATTTAAAATGATTATTTTAAAGTAGAAACCAGAACAGATAACAGACATTATAGGATATTTTCTACTACGGTGAAGGGCGCTGGTTTTGGTGATAGGGTAGAGGGGGAGAAGATGCGATGGAATTTAACAATAACTAAAATCTAATATCAATTATTTCCACTGCATCTTTAGCTGTAAGAATAGCAACATTGTTAAATTTTTTCAGATTTATTAAATCTTTCTTATCACCTGTCATCAAGTATATTTGCTTCACCTGCGATCGTTTTTTATTTATCCAAAGTCTAGTAAAACTAGCTCTTTCCGTCTTATTGCCAGATACCGATTTTCATTACTCTAGCATAGGTTTGAGCATCAAGTAACTGTTGGTCATATTTGCCGTCAGTATAATCTAAATTAACCAGCGCCCTTCCCCGTTGCAATAGGAATTGGTTAAGAAATCCTTGCTGACACCAGACATAACCAGAAATGCGCCCAAAACGATCTTTTTTGCCTAAATCACTAGCCACAATTACTTTAACCGATGGTAAAGATTTCTCACCATTGTTAGTTAAAAAATTTTTGATGTCAGTAATAATTTGAGTGTCCTCTTCCTTTTTCACATCTAAACCCATTAAACGCAAAGTATAGCCTTGATTATTGACGATAACGCTGAGGGTGTGGGCGCTGACTATTTCTCTCATGGTTGCTTCTATGCCTTCAGGATTAGGGCGACAGGCGCTGAGGGTTAACATCAGGCACACAATTAAAGGGATAATTTTTTTCATGAAGAAAAGCGTAGGGAGACAATAAATTAGGGGGTGCTGAAAAAGTATTTTAGTGAGGGGAGGTGTCAGGTGTCGGGTGTCAGGTTTCAGGTGAAATGCTTATCAATTAAAGAGTTAAGCCAAATAGTTATTTTTCATAAATTGCTCATTTGTATCAATAATTTTTGATTAGGGTATCAGAAATACAGATTTTTTGGCGAAAAAAGATTATTTTTGGCACTTTTTTTGAGTTTTATTGTGCTTAAAACCTTTATTAGACAGGGGTTTTGATTTATTCAGCAGACCCAAATTATGAATTATGAAATAATAATTTCCTTTGCCCCTTGCCCTTTTTACTTAGTCTTCTTCGATGGGAAAACCAAAGCGCACTCTACCCCTACCAAAATAGCGCCCGAATTGCAACTCATAAACCTCATCTTCATCTTGAGTCTCCACCACCAAATCAGAGCGAGGATAGCTAACACATAATAAAGCATAACCACGCCGTTGCAAATCCGGAGATAAACCCATGGCTTCTGGTTGATATATCTCCCCTTCCATTACCCTTACTGCACAAGTAGTACAAGCACCATTTCGACAGGAAAAAGGCGGTTTAACACTCTGATCCTCTGCGGTAGTTAAAATGTATTGATTTTCAGGAACAGTAATAGTTTTGACAGTGTTTTCCTGCCGATTATGAATAGTAACTTGATAGGTTCGAGTCATGATAAAAATACAACAACAATAACTTATTTTTTTCTTAATTATATCGAAAAATATTTAAGTATTCCTTGTAACAATAGCAATAAAGATGAAAAGAATAATCATGCACAAATAAACGGTTAAATTTGTTTCAATGGCAATGGAATCAAAGGGAAGGACAGATATATTATAAGTAATTCGGTTGATTGATAAGAAATTTTAATCAAATATAGTGGGGAGGGCGCTGGGATATTCTAATCTTAGATTTAACAAGATATTGAGCAACTTATGAAAAGATAAATACCTTGCAATCTAATCCTCTTTTTGTGATCAAAGATGCACATTAACTGATAAATTGAGTTAACATTTAGTTGTGACTTTATCAAACATTACTTTTTACCATGACGATAGTGATTTCACAGTAAATATTGTATCTGTGGTTTTCTGTCCGACTATTTAACTATAACTTAGCAACAGGAACAAAAATTATGAAACTTTTTAATAACCATCAAAACCTATCTGCAGGGATATGCGTTTTAGCCCTCGGCTTAATTATTAATCCCACTACTGCCCAAGCTACAGTGGTTAGAGATATTGATTTATCTATTCCCCCCGATAATCCCATGTCTGCTACAGGGGCGATAAACGTTGAAGCCCTCAGCACCAATCTACACAACCTCGCACCGCAAGAATTAACCATTGCCAGTAACCGCCGTTTGCACAATCTGGTTAGTGCCAATGAAAAACCTCAACTTGCATCCTTAATTAACCTTGACTCAATCCCCGATAAAACACTCCATAATTTAACGAATATTAACCCCAGCGCCCCTCAACCAGTCATAACCATTGCTGATAATACCCCCATCCCCATTCCTATCCAATATCAAGAAAGAGAAGCCCCTAGTATTACCATTCCTGTAAACTCTCCAGCGCCAAGCATTCCTTTAACCGTTTCCCCAGCGCCCACCACCGTTAGTTTTCAAGAAAATGACCCCGTCAACAGCACTCCAGACGAGCCGAGATTAATTACCAATCCGGAAGAAATAAACTTCTCTGCTGACGTTGCCAATAAAAATATTAGCCCTAAAAATATTAGCAACAGTCAAGAAGTAATGGCTTCCATACCCATACAAGTGGACTTTTATAACCCCAGTAGTATGCCCCCCTCCATTGAAATTACCTCCCCAGATTTTCCCAACCAATTTAATTCCCCTGAACAATATCTCCCTGACGCAGAAAAACCTTTCAATGGCTATATTTGGCCCGCTAAAGGCACTTTTACCTCTGGTTACGGTTGGCGCTGGGGTAGAATGCACCGTGGCATTGACGTAGCTGCCCCCGTAGGCACTCCCGTAGTGGCGGCTGCCGATGGCGAAGTAATTACCGCAGGTTGGAACTCTGGCGGTTTTGGCAACCTCGTTAAAATCAAACATCCTGACGGTTCAATTACTCTTTATGCTCATAATCAACGCCTGAGAGTGCGCCGTGGGCAACAAGTTAGACAAGGGCAACACATCTCTGACATGGGTAGTACAGGATTTAGTACAGGTCCTCATCTCCATTTTGAAATTCACCGAGACGGCAAAGCCAAAGACCCGATGGTTTTCCTCCCCCGAAGATAATCTTTTTCAAAGGGCAAAGGTTAAATTTGTTCACGTCTTAAAAAATGGAGTTTTAAATTCTTTATTATTCAATAATCTGTATTATTCAATAATCTGTAGGTTGGGTTAAGCATTAGCGCAACCCAACAATAATTAGGGTTTTCTGAATAAATCAAAACCTTTGTTAAACAAGGGTTTTTAGCGTAATTTACATAAAAAAAAGTGCAAAAAATAATCTTTTTTAGCCAAAAAAATCTGTATTTCTGATCTCTATAATCAAAAAAAATTGACACAAATGAGCAATTTAGGAAAACTAACCACTTTGCTAAAGTCTTTGATTTATAAGCATTGAAACCTTTGCCCGTTGCCCTTTGCCCTTCACCTCACCATTGCACTTTTTCAGCAACCCCTAATTATTACAACTTAGTAGTTTCTTCTTCCATCAATAACTTTTCACATAAATTTTTGATGCGAAAACGGGGAATATAAGGCCATCCGCCCTCTTCCTCAATGTGACGCAATAAAATGTAAAGATGATGACGGGTTTCTGGTAAAGAAGCACTTAAAAAATCATTAACAATATTACGATGTAAAAACTCAATTTCTCGTAAAATATGGATCAACTCTAAACAATTATCCTGAGAATTTTCCGCTAAAGCCAAAATTTCTTCAGTGAGAGGTTTTAATTTATTATGGATACTTTCTTGTTCGTACTGTTGATTTTCCATTAAATTTGACTTTGTTTCATCACCTAAATAGCTTTAACTTTGACACTCCCACCACTAAACCCTACGGGTTATAGTGGGGGATTCTTGGTTCAC
>JACYMF010000078.1 GCA_015272165.1 Cyanobacterium sp. T60_A2020_053 | reverse complement strand
TGTCTTCTTGTCAAAAACAAATCAATTTTGATCCTGACTTTGAAAACACCCTGCTTAAGAAGGGGAGACTTTTTTTATATGGGTGGAGGGCGCTGGGTTTTAAATAGGGTTTTGATTTATTCAGCAAACCTTAGTTACGTTGGGAGTTGCGCTCAAAGGGTACGGCAACAAAACCAATTTCGTATAATTGTTGATAGGATTTACGCCCTAATTCACTGGTAGGATTTTGGGAGCGAATAATTTGGATTAATAAAGGCACTGCTAATTCTGGTTTACTCTGCGCCCGATGCACTAGGGCTAATTGGTAAGTGGATTCATCCCGTAAGGTAGCTGTTTCCAATGCCCCTGCCCGTTGTTGAGCAGTAATATCATTGTTAATGCCAGAAAAACTCTCGGCTAGTTGTAAATAAAAATTGGATAATTGATTGAAAACCCTTCTCGCTTGTTGTAATTTGGTGGATGCTAAATCGTAATTTGCTTGACTGATAGCAGTTTCAGCTTCTGCCATTAATTTTTTTCCACCGTTAAGGCTCAGAATGGTGTCGGTTTCGCTGATGGGCTCGATAATGTTAGGTTCGTTTGTATTAACTTGGGTTTGAGCGGTGGCGGGCGCTGACATTAAACCCCAACAAGTTAAGGAAATTATTAGCCATTGAAGGGAGGAGTTACGAAAAAAGCCTAACTTAGAAAACATAATTTATTAATAACTATGGGATTAATTCTCAAATATAGTAGCACTTTATTTCTCATTTGGGTTAACTTGAGAAGTGAAAGCAGAGTTTTTTGATCGTCGAACCAAACATCTGAATTTAGTCAACGACTTAAAGGGAAATTAGCTTAATATTCAACCCCCACGCAATAATCAAAAATTATTTTTGACAACGGTAATAATGATAAAATAGTGGCTGTATGATTATTAAATAAAAAGATTATATGGTAGTAACTCCCTCCACTCATCCTTTAGCTGAGTATATTTATCGTTTGGAAAATGGTCAAACGCTGTTACAGGAAAGCCCTGAAAATGTCCTTGAGGTGGTGGGGATATTAAAATCCTACGGGGTTGTTTTGGACTATTATGCCAATAATCTTAATTATATTGCTGAACATCAATTTTTAGTATTATTTCCTTTTTTTAAGTATTTTAATGGTGATGTTTCTTGGCAAAAGTTGACTCGTCATTGGTGGCATGATCGCATTAATTATGAATATGCTGAGTATTGTATGCGCGGTATGTTATGGCATGGAGGTGGGAAGTTGCAAGAATATCTCGAAAGTGATGATTTTAAGGGGAAGTGCGCTGAAGCTATTAAGGCAAAAACGGCAGGAAATCCTTTTATATCGAGCTTAAATCGCTTGTTTCCTGATTTTTTGAGTGAACAAGTCAAAATGTTGGTTTATTACTCTGCATTGGGACAATTTTGGCGAGTTATGAGCGATATGTTTATCACTTTATCAGATCGTTATGATCAAGGGGAAATTAATACCATTAGTGATGTGGTGGCTCATATTTTAGCTGGATTGGTGGCTGATGCTAATAAGCCCATTGTTTATCAAGTGGAAATTGATGGCAAGATGTATGATTTGATGGGGGAGGGCGCTGGGATAACTTTTTTGATGGATACGGCTGTGCCTTATGTGGAAGCGATTTTCTTTCGGGGTACTCCCTTTTTAGGTACAATTTCTTATAATGCCCAAGCTAATCAAGTTCCTAGTGTGCAGGAAGGCTTTAATTATGGTGCTTTGTACGCTGATCCTTTTCCGGTGGGGGGCGCTGGGATTCCCCCAACTTTATTGATGCAGGATATGCGCCATTATCTTCCTGAGTATCTTCATGAGGTTTATCGTAATACTTTGCGACAAGAGGATGATTTATTAGTAAAAATTTGTATTAGTTTCCAAAAGTCTATGTATTGTGTCACTACGGCAGCCATTCAAGGTCTAGCGCCCTTCCCCTTTGACACCACTAAAGATGAGGAAAAACAAGCTAATCGTCACTATTTAGAGAATTGGTTAGATCGTTTTCTCACTTCTCGCATTCTTGAGGTCAATAAATAGAATTTTACAAAAAAACTGTATTTTGAAAAAATAAATATTGATACTGATACGCTATGAAAGTTAAGAGGCGGTTGGTTATATTGGTTATAGCACTCAAAAAGTTATACTTTCAAGGAAAGTGTTAGGTTAACAAAAGAAATAGTTAAAAGGGCAAAGGGCAAAGGTAAATTTAAAAATAGTTTGCACTACCGTGTTTTTTTGCTCATGTCTGAAAAGACGGGGTTTTAAACTCTTTATTATTCGATCAATTATTCATTATTTAACATATTAAATATGTCAGTATTAGCAGCCATCGGAGTTTTAGCGATTTTAATTGTTGTCCACGAATTAGGACATTTTAGCGCCGCCAGATTACAAGGTATTAAAGTTAGTAAGTTTTCCATCGGTTTCGGTCCAGTGTTGCTGAAGTATGATGGTAAGGAGACCGAATACGCTATCAGAGCTTTTCCTTTAGGGGGTTATGTGGGTTTTCCTGATGATGATCCAGATAGTGATATTTCCCTTGATGATCCTGATTTATTGCGTAATCGCCCGGTATTTGATCGGGCAATTGTCATTAGTGCTGGGGTAATTGCTAATTTGATTTTTGCCTATTTTTTGTTGGTAGGACAAGCTAATGTGATGGGAGTTCAAGATATTAATTATCAGCAGGGAGTATTAATTCCCGAAATCATCAGCGCTGAAGTATCACCAGCGCGCGCCAGTGGCTTAGAGAGTGGGGATGTGATTATTGCCATTGATGGAGAAACGTTACCCATTGGGGAAGAAGGGATGGAAATTTTACGCCGTCGCATTCAAGATTCCCCAGAAAAAAGCCTCAATTTTATGGTAAAAAGGGAAACTGATGTTTTTGAGGTTAATATTACTCCTGAGTTAGGGGAAAATGATAAGGGCAAAATTGGCGTGATGTTAGCACCTAATGGAGATGTTACTCGTCGGCACCCTTCTAATTTTATGGAAGGGTTTACCATTGGCGCTCAACAATTTGAACGTTACGTCAAATTAACGGTTCAAGGTTTCGGTCAACTCTTGACAAATTTTCAAGAAAGCGCTACTCAAGTAGCTGGTCCTGTGGCCATTGTGGCGGTGGGCGCTGAATTGGCAAAAAGTGACCTCGGTAACTTATTCCAGTTTGGGGCGCTGATTAGTATTAACCTTGCCATTATCAACATCTTACCTTTACCTGCCCTCGATGGTGGTCAATTAGTGTTTTTACTGTTTGAGGGAGTGCGCGGTAAACCGCTACCAAATCAATTGCAAGAAGGCATTATGCAAACCGGCTTAGTTTTACTCCTGGGCTTAGGAGTATTTCTAATTTTGCGTGACACCGTTAATTTAGCTTTTTTGCGCTAGTGTCTTATCTTAGTTTCCTTTAATCATAATTACCTTAACTAATGCTCTTTTGTCATTCTCCGAACATATTTAGGATTCCTAAATCACAGAACTCTGATTAACAAATCATTTCGAGACTTTTTAAGTAATAGAAATTATCAGAATTTAAACATCTCTGAAAATATATCCATTGAAAGTCTTTTATCGGAAAGTGACAAATGAGGGATAGTTATTTTCCCAATTATCTTATCAATTCTTCTCACACATCTAGTCTAATTCAACAAATAATATAGTCAACTTTGACATTAAAAATGTAATCTATTATCCATAGGACTTACGCACTTCAACAAATCTTTATTATTTGAGCGATTAATATTGAACAAAAAACTATTTTGATAATTTTTGCGTAAGTCCGACGGATCTAGTTATTCAGAGGTTAATATTAACCAAGATGAAAAGAATTAGTCACCACTTTAAATAATTCTGACACATTATCCCAGCGCCCTTCGGTGGTAGAAATATTGAAGGTATAAAGTTTTCCTTTTGCGGTAACAACACTAGCCAAATTATGACGATATTGGTCTTCTCCTAATTTAACTCGATACTCTAAGATGTAATAATCTTTTAGATCGACTTGTCTTTTTTCAGCAGAAATTAACTCTGCTTCCCTTCCTGATTCAGTATTTTGGTTAACCATCTCCATAAAACGATAACCTACCTCACTAGGAGTGCCTAAATCGGCTAAATCCTTTTCCTGACTTACTTCACTAATAATAACGCTCAAATTTTCCGTGCGCTCAATAAAATCACGATATACTACATCAACTCCATCGGAAGCATTTTGTACATCCACTGCCATCCAACCATTAGGATACAAGAATTGATAACCATCCACCGCATCAGCATAACGTTGCAAACCTCCTAACGCTGGGCTACAGGCGCTTAAAGTAATTGTAAAAAGTACCAGTAATAAACCAATGAAACGCTTAATCATAATTTCTATTTTAAAAACATCATTCTTTCATTTTCCCACGAAAAGGAAAAATCCCTTGTGGATAATAGACAATAGATAGTAAAAGGAATGAAGAATGCTAAAGTAATTGTTTTTTTTATGCTTGATTTTTTCTCTCCTTTGAGGTTTTGAACACTGATTTAGCAACCTCCAACTATATAGTGATTTGACACTCCCACCACTAAACCCTACGGGTTATAGTGGGGGATTCTTGGTTCACCGACTCGCCGTTAGACGACAGCCCATA
>JACYMF010000077.1 GCA_015272165.1 Cyanobacterium sp. T60_A2020_053 | reverse complement strand
CATGTACGGTTTTGTATGGGAGGGGAGTGAAGCGATTCACTTCTCGACCCCTAATTATTTAATAATCATCAATAAATACAATATCTAAGAATCTGTTTAAAAAGTGATCGTTTTGACGGTTAATTCCCTTTAATCTCCCTTGTAAAAGGAAAAATATGATGGATATTTTTATAGTGTATCACCATGATAATTACTATATATGGGCAAGAAGTTTAACGTCATTATGGTCATAGTGGCGAGGTAAATAAAATATATAATTAATTTTTCTTACCTAGTTACATCAGCAATCATTATCTTTTTTGGTCAATTTTGTTTTTATAATAATTCGGTTGAGTATGTCTTCATCAAACAATAATTTATCTTTCCAAGCCGAAAATTTAATCGATGAATACAGCGATTCATTACAACTACTTTTATTTGTGGATAATCGCCATAGTTCTCAAAATAACATTCAAAAAATTAAGAATTATTTAGAAACTCTCACTCAAAATTATCAATTTCAACTAGAAATATTAGAAATTAGTAAATATCCCCATTTAGTAGAACATTTTAAATTAGTAGCGACTCCAGCTTTAGTTAAGGTAAATCCAGCACCCCAACAAACTTTGGCAGGGAGTAATTTAACTGCACAATTACAAAAATGGTGGGATAAATGGCAAATTTCTCTTAAACACAATAATGACTTAAAACCTCATAATAATCAAAATAGTTCAGTCTTACAAACTTGTTTACCTTCTGCTGAATTAATTCGTTTAAGTGATGAAATTTTCCAACTGAAACAAGATGTTAAAAATTTAGAGCAACAACTATATTTTAAAGATCAAATGTTGGCAATGCTAGTCCATGATTTACGCAATCCATTAACGGCGGCATCTATTGCCGTGGAAACTATCGAGTTAGCGAAAAATCAACAAAAAGACCCAGAAAGTTTGGCAAAACTACAGAATCAGTTATGTCTTCAGGCTAAAAAACAATTTGTAGTAATGAATAAAATGATTTCTGATTTATTGGCAACTTCTAAAAGTAGTAATAATCAGTTAAATATTGTTCCTATAAAATTAGATTTATGTAATATTTGCCAAGAACTTTTAACTAATATTAAGCCAAAAATTAAAGCTAAACAACAACATTTAATTGAAGATATTCCCCAAGATTTACCTTTTGTTTATGCTGATAGGGAATTAATTAGGCAAGTATTAATTAATCTACTGGAAAATGCCATTAAATATACTCCAGAAGGGGAAGAAATTACCATTTGTATTTTACATAAAACTACTCAGAAAATCGAGGTTAGTATTATTGATACAGGCTCAGGTATTCCTTCCGAGAAAAAAGAGCGTATTTTTGAAGATCATTTTCGTTTAGAAAGAGATATTAAACAGGAAGGTTATGGCATTGGTTTGGCTTTATGTCGGCAGATAATTAATGCTCATTATGGTCAAATTTGGGTGGATGATAATGGTAATCAAGGTAGCTGTTTTCGTTTTACTTTACCTGTATATCATTAATTTTCCCTTCACAACCCTTCCTAGTTTTCCCTTGTGAAGAGAAGCAAGGGAAGGGTGGAGAATTTTTATGAAAAACTAAGGGGGTGATAAGGTTGAGGATTGATGATTTGAGTGGTGAGGTGCGCTGATTCTAACATCTTACCTAAATCTTCTTTAGTTCCTTCTTCTTTCAATACATTAACTAAGAAGCCTTTAAAGTCAATATCTCCTCCTCCAGCAGTGGGTAAAATATATCTCGGTTTTAACCATTGACAGATTTGGAGGGCGCTTTTTTGACCTTTAATCACAGGTCCTAACAATGGTATGTTAATATTTGTTACCGGCGTAATAACTGTTTTTACTGGTAAATACTGTTGTACTGTTTCAGAGTGAAATCCGTGAGGTTCATAATACATGGAGTCATCACTACGAGTATCTCTGATAATATAACCATTTTCCACTAAAGTAGGACCAACGGGAGAACCGGGTAAAGCGGTAATTTCTATGCTTTCATCAATCATATAGCTTTGATGATGTTTCAAGGTGGTAACTTGACTGTATCCCAACCCTTGACATACCTTCGTGGCGTTTTCTGAGGCGATAACGGGAATATTTTTGTCTAATTCTTTGAGAGTGGCGGGGTGCGCGTGGTCTTCTAATCCTTGAGATAGTAAGATATAGTCAATATTTTGGGGTATTGGTTGCGGAGTGCGCTTTTTCCCTTCAAATAACCAGTTAAGATTACCAAAAGTCAATACACCTACTAACCAAGGGTCTAGTAAAATTCTTTTACCACCAATTTCGATTAGCCATGAGTTACTATCAAACCATGTTAATTGCATAGGATATACTTACTCTAAATAATTACTTCTGTTATAAATCTTAACATTTTATGAATCCTTTAGTATTAGTACATGGCATCATTGACAGCAGTCATGTTTTTGAAGAAATGTCGGATTATTTTCAAAATCAGGGTTATGAAGTTTATAGTCTTGATTTACTGCCTAATTATGGCATCGAAGATTTACGAGTTTTGGCACAACAACTAAAAATTTATATTGACCAAAATTTTTCTTCCACACCAAAAATAAATTTAATCGGTTTTAGCATGGGAGGTTTAATCACTCGTTATTATTTACAGAGATTAGGCGGATTAAAAAAAGTGGAAAAATATATCAGTATTTCTGCACCGAATAATGGCACAAAGATGGCTCATATTCTCCCATTAAAAGGAATTACACAAATGCGCCCAGATAGTGATTTTTTAAAAGATTTAAACAGTGATGTTAAAGCTCAATTCTCTAAGTTGAAAACATTAATACTGTGGACTCCTTTTGATTTAATGATTATCCCTGCGAATAGCTCTTGTTTGGGTTTTTGTCAGGAAAAGGAAGTTGATGTTTTATATCATAAATGGATGTTATCTGATCAGCGAGTTTTTAAAGAAATTAAAAATTTTTTAGGTTAAATTTTATTCAATATTATCTATGCTAGGTAAATTAAGTAATATTCCTGCCATTAACCAATAATAAATATTAATAGGGTCAACTATTAGAGGGTAGTAATAAGGATTATAACTAATAAAAATCACAAATAACCACAGACAAAAAGCAAATTTTTTCAAAGATTTATTCTCAATTTTTAAATAGCTTTTCCAGCCTAAATAAACAATAAATGTCACCATAATAAAAAAAGAAATTAAACCAATAAAACCCATTTCATAAATTAATTGTGCTGGAAATATTTCGATTAATTGAATGTCTCCTAGTTTTCTTGCACCACTATAAGTAGTACCTAATCCATTGCCAAATAGACCGTTTTGATTATCAATGGCATAATTTAATGTTCTTTGAGTGAAAGAGATGGGAGAAGAATAAGCCCAGCGCCCTCCAAACTGTGCTATGCGGGTTTGTATTAAGGGAATAGTTAAACTAATCAGAGAAATAGCTGTAAATATTCTCAATTTTAAGGATAATTTTCGGCGGTTATTTTCAGTAAAAATAAATAAAATTATAAAGAAGAAAGGTACTAAAAAAATAGCTATTCTTTGCCCAGAAATAAAAGTAGTTAAAATAACAAAAGCAGAACTAAACCAACCTAAATAACGCCAAATTTTATCTTTTTCAATGATAGTACCTGCTACGGTGAAAAATATACTAGAAATTAGAAACCATCCCCACTGCCAAGGCGCAACAAATGTACCGGGTAAACGAATTAAATTCAATTCTGGGTTAAATAACAGCGCCCCTCCCACTAGGCAACGTGCCTGTAAACTAGCCCGACTAGAAGCTAAGCCGGGTAAGTCAACACTGCCAACACAAAGATTATTTAACAAGGCATAATATTGAAATAAAGTAAGAAAACAACAGATAATAATTAAAATAATTTGTAAACGAGTAATAAGAATTAATTGCTGATAATTGTTAACTAAATAAATACTACACAATAGTAAAGGAATATAACCCAGCCAAACTTTTAAACCTAAAATTCCCATTAAAATTGGTGAGCCATCAGTTACGGCAAATTGTTGAGGAAAATTGACAAAGAAAAATGTTAAAAAACAAATGAAAGTAAATACAGCTAAAGCCCAACAAAAAGGTTTAATTTTTTGATAAAATTGTCGCCAATTAAGAGTAAAAATTATCGTAATTAAAGCAGGAAAATAAAAAATATCTTTAATGATTTGTAAAACAGGATAAATTTTACCAAAACGGATCATTTCGCCCACTTGCTGAAAACTACTCGGAAATAGGTAAATAATTGTACCGCCAAAACAAAGATAAATTAGAAAGAAATATAAGCTAGTGCGAGGAAATTGGGCGCAAATAAAAGCAATAAAACTAAGAAAAATACCACCTATTAAATCTTTTATACCTGATATAAAAAATAAAATTATAGTTAGTAAAAGAAGTATAATACTCAGTATAATATTTGATAAGATTTTACTTCTCAGCATTATTAATAAATCGTGATTTAGTTAAGGTTTAAATGGAAGATAAGGGGGATAAAACAAAAAAAGGACACTCGAAAAACGAGCGCCCTCCACCGTATAATTATAAGGTTAATTATTTCCAGTTTTTAGCGACCACTTCAGCTAAATCAACAACTCTTTGAGAATAACCCCATTCGTTATCATACCAAGCTACAACCTTAACCATATCTCCACCCATCACCATAGTTAAACTAGCATCAACAATGGAGGAAACATCACTACCACGATAATCAGAAGAGACTAAAGGTAAATCATTATAACCTAAAATGCCTTTGAGAGAACCTTCAGAGGCTTCTTGAAGAACTTGGTTAACTTGTTCAGCGATAGTATTTTTTTCCACTTGTACTACTAAATCTACCACAGAAACATTAGGAGTAGGTACACGCAAAGCCACACCATTTAATTTGCCTTTCAACTGTGGTAAAACTAGAGCCACCGCTTGTGCAGCGCCCGTCGTCGTTGGTACAATATTAATAGCGGCGGCGCGCGCCCGTCTTAAATCACGGTGACTAGCATCCAACAAACGTTGGTCTCCCGTATAACTGTGAGTAGTAGTCATGGTACCCTTAATGATGCCAAACTGTTCGTGTAAAACTTTGGCGATGGGCGCTAGACAGTTAGTGGTACAACTAGCATTACTAATAACATTGTATTTATCGTGGCTGTATTCACTATCATTAACACCCACCACATAAGTACCAACATTAGCGCCCTTACCCGGTGCAGTGATCAAAACTTTTTTCGCTCCAGCTTGAATATGTTTAGAAGCGCCCTCATCCGTAACAAATACCCCGGTAGATTCGATAACTAAATCCACGCCCCAATCAGCCCAAGGAAGATTAAGAGGATTACGATCCGAAAAACATTTAACGGTTTTACCATTAACAATTAAGGAATTATCATCCGCTTGAATATCAGCATTCAAAGTGCCTAACATAGAATCATATTTAAGCAAATGTGCGTTAGTATGGGGGTCGGAAGTATCATTAAGACCCACTAACTCTAAACCGGTGTTATCGCCACGGGTAAGTAAACAACGTAAGAAATTACGACCGATACGACCAAAACCGTTAATAGCTACTCTAATCACTGTTTTTATTTCCTCTGGTGTTCTAATAAAGTACAATAAATTTTTGTAATGACCCTAATCATATCGTAAAGGCTGTACTGTTAAACATTGACTTCAAAAAAATTTTCAAGTAGTTTCCATGTTCTAATTTCAGCCAAGCTCAAAGTGAGAGCATAATATATTGGAGCCACTTACTGTGCCTTAAAGGATTCAGTATTGCGATAGAGAAAACTATTAACAGTAGAAAGTTTAGGAGTAATAGAAAAGTTTCTGAGAAAATGAACTTCAGCCCATTCAAATGATCAAATCTTCAGAATTATTTTGATTAATTCTCCTGAAGATTTTTACTTTTCATCAAGCCCTAATTATTTACCTTTACCTTGATTTTTAGCTTGTTCTAAAGCAATCTCTTTCATTATTAACCAGTAAAAATCAACTAACTTTACCAAAAAGTGTCATTCAGCAAATTAATGGAGAAGAATATTTCGATGTTGAAGTCAGCAATGGACAAATTATATTAACTCCTGTAAAAATACAACGTGCTGATGCAGTTAGGGCAAAATTAGCAAGTTTAAAAATAACAGAAGATGATATTTCTCAGGCGGTTAATTGGGTGAGACGAAATGATAAATAATATGCCCAAAGTAGTTATTGATACTAATGTAATTTTATCAGCGTTATTTTTTACTAAAAAAGTTGCTAAACCTCGCCAAATGTGGCATGAAAACCAAGTTATTCCTCTTATTTCTCAAGTAACTGTTGCAGAATTAATCCAAGTTTTAGCTTATCCTAAATTTAGTTTAACTGTTCAAGAACAAGAAGATTTATTGGCAGATTATATTCCTTTTTGTGAAACGGTAAAAATGCCCAAAATTTTACCAATAATTCCATCTTGTCGAGATGTTAATGATGAACCTTTTTTGTTATTAGCTTTAGTAGGTAATGCTGATTATTTGATTACTGGTGATGACGATTTATTGTCACTGCAAAATAGTTTTACTTGTTCTATTATTACTGTTAATCAGTTTCTTTCTCTTTCAGATTAAGGAGGTGATAAGAAAGCGGTGGAGGGCTCTGGGTTTTTGTCGTTATATTTGTAGGGGTTGAACAATGTTCAACCCTATCTTAATTAAATATTATTTTTTCTTGATTTTGCCCATCACTGCACCAAGCCCTAACACCAAAACGCTTCCTAAAATTGTGCTAGGCTCAGGGGTAGTAACAGGGTTAGACGAAGAAAACTGAAGTCGGATAAAATCATTATTTGCAAATACCCAATCATAAGTCTGACTGGCATCAAAACCAAGATCGAAAAGAGTGATATTATCGTAAGTGGCAGAACCAGAAATTGTACCACCGCTAGTATAACCAATGGGTAAAAAGAAAAATTCACCGCTACTTCCATATTGAACTCCAAAGGCATCCCCAGAAGCTGAGTCAGCTTCTACAAAATTTGTATTCGTGCCGAAACCACCACTAGGGGCGCTGGTAAAAGTTCCACTATATTTACCATAACCACTTTCACTAGCTGAGATCAGGAAAGGAAAACTTGGATCGTCAGCGATAAAAGTAAGATTGGAAACTACCATCCTGATCAAAGGTAAATCCAGCGCCCTCCAAATCAATCGAACCCGTATGAGAAAATACTACATTATTGCCCACTTCCTGCCCGGTAATAATAACAGCGCCCTCCGCCTCATTCATGACACTGAGAAGGGAAATTGAAGCTAACAAACATACCGCCAAACCCTTATTTTTGTAGGGGGGAGTAGAAATACTCAGTTGATTTGTACTCATTGTTATCACCATTTTTTGTATAATTTCTAAATTAATCATATATGGTTTGAGTGAGAAAATATAAATAATTTAACCCCTCTAAATCTCTCCTTAAAAAAGAGTTTTATCCCCCCTAACCCCCCTTGAAAAAGCAGGGCTGTTTCATTCTAAAATTTTTAGTTGAGACAAAGTAATAAGTAACAAGTAATAAGTAAGAGGTTTTGGAGTGCGGTGGAGGGCGCTGGGTTTTGTGAAATGATTAATAATCAGAGTTAAAACATGACAATTTAATAGCTAATTAAAATGATTTAAGGAAAAATTTAACGAAATTTAACTATTAAAGCACGAGGGTTGTATATAGTAATAAGGATAAGCGCCCTTCACCGAGGTAAAAAATAATGGTTAAGACAATTTCAATCGCTCCCATGGATGGCTATAATCAACAGTTAATCTCCTATGTTCATCCCCCTGATTGGGTTAACCCCACTCCCAAAGATAAATATGATATAGTGGTGATCGGTGCTGGTACAGCCGGTTTGGTAGTGGCGGCGGGCGCTGCGGGACTAGATTTGGGCTTAAAAGTGGCTTTGGTGGAGCGTCATTTGATGGGCGGAGATTGTCTTAACTTTGGCTGTGTGCCTTCTAAGGCGGTGATTCGTTCAGCAAAAGTTATCGGCGAAATTAATCGAGCGCCCTCCCTCGGTGTTACAGTGGATGGAAACGTTAACATCGATTTTGCTCAAGTGATGGGCAGAATGAGAAAATTAAGGGCTGGAATTAGTCATCACGACTCGGCACAACGGTTTAAAGATATTGGTATTGATGTATTTTTGGGAGATGCTCAATTTCTTGATAACAAAACTATTACCGTAGATGGAGTACGTTTAAACTATAAAAAAGCAGTGGTGGCGACGGGCGCTAGGGCAGTGACTCCCAAGGTGGAAGGCATTGAAGAAGTAGAATTTTATACCAATGAAACGATTTTTTCCCTCACTACCTTACCAAAAAGTTTAGCAGTAATTGGGGGAGGACCTATCGGATGCGAATTGGCGCAAACTTTTCACCGTCTCGGTGCGCAAGTTACCATCATTCATAAATATGCCCATTTACTAAATAAAGAAGACGAAGAAGCGGCGCACATCATCCAAACCAGTTTAATTAACGATGGTGTACAGTTACAGTTAAATGCACAACCTACGAGGGTAGAAAATACCTCCGAAGGCAAAAAAATTTATTATGCTAGTCCAGAGGGTGAAAAATCCCTTATTGTGGAAGCAATTTTGATGGGCGCCGGGCGCGCGCCGAATGTGGAAGCCTTGAATCTGGAAAAAGTAGGCGTGGAATATAACACCCGTCAAGGGATAATCGTCAATGACTATTTACAAACCACTAACCCCAAAATTTACGCGGTGGGGGACATTTGTAGTCCTTATAAATTCACTCATACTGCGGATGCTGGCGCGCGCATCGTTATCAAAAATACCTTGTTTTCGCCTTTTGGTTTTGGCAAGTCAAAATTTAGCGATTTAGTTATCCCTTGGGTGACATTTACAGATCCAGAAATCGCCCACGTTGGTAGTTATGGTAAGGATTTAGATAAAAAAGGCATTGAATATGACACCATCAAAATTCCTTTTAGTACAGTTGATCGTGCCATCGTGGATGGTGAAGAAGAAGGTTTCGTTAAAATTCTTCATCAAAGGGGTAGTGATAAGATTTTGGGTGCTACCATCGTGGCTAGTCACGCCGGGGAAATGATTTCAGAAATTACTACCGCTATGGTTAATAATATCGGTTTAAACGGATTATCTAGCGTTATTCATTCCTATCCTACCCAAGCTGATGCCATCAAGAAGGGCGCTGACGCTTATCGGCGCACTCTTTTAACTCCCAATTCTAAAAAACTTTTGGGTATCTTGACTAAGTTATCTTAACGACAATGGACAATTGATAATGGATAATGATGAGGCTTGATCATCTCACCATAGTATCCATTATTTTGTTTTTTTACGCTATCTTGCTCTAATATCAAGTTCGTTTGATCAGCCGAAGGCTGCCGCTGCGCGATCACTTATAAATCAACTAAAAATAATCTTAGTTCAATTTATTGAACGGGATACTATTAGCCGTGTAATTCATTACACGGTGGTTGTAGAGCGAAGATACAATCTTTATATGATAAAAACAAATGGAAAAATGACCCTTACTTTTAATGCTGAAAAATATAAAGAAATTTTGGTAAAGTATCAACCAAAACTCATTAAAAAGAGTCAGAAAATGAACAGGCTTTGAGAATTATTGAAGAAAATGAATTATATCAACTTCTGATCTTGCTGGTTGAAAAATTCGAGCAAGAATATTATTTTTTAGAAACAACAGCTAATCCTCAATTTTTGTCAGCATCACCAATAATATAAATATTAGTATCAAGAAAAATACGATTAGGCATTATTATTATTCTCTTCTAGCATTTCTAGTTTTATCTCTTTGATAATATCTAAAATTTTATCATGATTATAATATCCTTTTTCTTGTAAAAGTTGATAACGAAGATCGAACTCATCAAGCTCTTCTTCAGCGATAATAACTATATCTACTTCTCCATTATTAATTTCTTGTGGTATTTTTATATTTATTTCACCGTTATTAATAATCCCTTTTGTTTGAATTATTCTCATAATATTAATACTTTAATGAGTAATGTACAACAAGTTATTTTTGAATGATTAGCGTTAGCCCTATCTTATGATCAAAACTCCAGCGCCCTCCACCCTATCCATGATAATTGCCATAATAGTACATTATTAATGATTGTTTAAAAAGACTCGAAGATGAGAGAAATTGCCGAAAAAACACGCCTAGCGGCGCAAAAATTAGCTGTTTTGTCCATACAACAACGTAACGAAGCCTTAGAAGCCATAGCGCGCGCCCTCCACACCCACCAAGAGGAAATCATCGAAGCCAATCAAAAAGATTGTGAAGCCTCAGCCGGGGAAATTTCCACGGCATTATACGGGCGCTTGGTATTGAGTGAAAGTAAACTGAAGGGCGCTATTGCCGGAGTGCGTGATGTCATTAAATTAAACGATCCTTTAGGGGCGCTGAGTCTCCATCGTGAGTTAGACAAAGGATTAATTCTCAAGCGGGTTAGTTGCCCATTAGGAGTGTTAGGGATCATTTTCGAGGCGCGCCCCGATGCCCTCATTCAAATCACCAGCTTGGCTATAAAATCGGGCAATGGAGTCATTTTAAAAGGGGGTAAGGAAGCCATCAACACTTGCACCACTTTAGTGAAAATTATTCATCAAGCCTTAGGCAATACGGCGGTAAATCCTGATGCGGTGCAGTTACTCACCACCAGAGAGGAAATTAAAACTCTGTTATCTTTAGATGAATATGTGGATTTGATTATCCCTAGAGGCTCAAATGAATTTGTGCGCTATGTGCAGGAAAACACCAAAATCCCCGTTTTAGGTCATGCTGACGGCATCTGTCATCTTTTTATCGATGAGTCTGCTAATATTGATCAAGCCATTTCCGTTACGGTGGATGCCAAAACCAATTATCCTTCTGCCTGTAACGCCATTGAAACTTTATTAATACATGAAAATATCGCCTCTGAATTTTTACCAGCAGTGGCAAAAGCCTTAACTCAAAAGAATGTCACCTTAAAAGGAGATGAAAGGGTGAGGGCGCTGGTGCATTGCGAAACGGCAACGGCAGAAGATTGGCGCACGGAATACAGTGATTTAATTCTCTCTCTTAAAATGGTGGCAGATGTCACAGAAGCCATTAATCATATCAATCATTACGGTTCAAAACATACCGACGGTATCATTACCGAAAATCTCCTGAATGCGGAAACTTTTTTCAATGAAGTAGATTCTGCTGGAGTATATCATAATTGTTCTACCCGTTTCGCCGATGGTTTTCGTTACGGTTTTGGGGCTGAAGTAGGTATTAGTACCCAACAAATGCCCCCTAGAGGTCCTGTGGGTTTGGAAGGTTTAGTGACTTATAAGTATCAGTTGACGGGCGCTGGGCATATTGCCGCCACCTATAGTGGCACGAATCCTCAACCCTTTACCCACAGAGATTTATAAAATGGTGAGGGAGAAAGGGAAGCAGAGGGAGAAGGGGAGATTTTTAACTTATTAATTAATCAATTATGAGAAAATATTACTCCCCTCTCCTATGGGAGCAGGGCGTTTTCATTCTCAAAAATGTTAGTTTCTCAAACTAGCCAATAATCTGAAATTCAGAGGTTTTTAACTACTAATAAATCAATTAATAGTAAAAAATCCTCCTGTCTCCCTGTCAACCTGTCTTCTTGTCAAAAACAAATCAATTTTGATCCTGACTTTGAAAATCCCCTGCGGTTGGGAGAGGGGTTGGGGGTGAGGGTAAAGCATCAAATAATCGGATTACCGAGGGGAAGAAAAACGGTGAGTATTTCTCCTTTACTTCCTTTCTGTTTAATGGTTAACTTGCCACCTAAAACATTAAAAATATGTTTAGTAATATCGGAGTTTAAATATAAACCCCCCGTTTCTGGTTGAAAAGAAAGTAATTTTCCTAGACATTTTACTTGCTGATGATTTAAATTAGATTCTGATAAAAACTGTAATTTTAACTGATTACCAGCAGGTAAAACTATGACTTGAAATTTACCACCACTAGGAATATTACGGGTAAATTTTTCGATTAATCCTCCCAACATTTGTTTTAAAATAGCAGGATCACTCAGTACATGGGGTAATTTTTGAGGTATAACAAAGTTAAGTAAAATATTTCTTCTTTGTGCTTGTTTTTGCCAGATGGGAATACCTTGATTTAAAATTTCTTCTAAACAAATAGGCACAAGATTAATGGTTGGTTTTATTGAGGTATTACTTTCTAATTCTGCCACCCGAAAAATTAAATCCATACGGTTAATTTGTTCGGTGCATTCTTGATCAATCATCTCTAAATATTTAGCTAATTCGGGAGATGCTTTAGCTTTTTTTTGCAATAATTTAGTAATAGTTTTGATGGAGGTTAAAGGGGTTCTTACTTCATGAGTTAAGGCTTGTAAAAGTTCAATTTCTGGATAAGGTGGTAAAGGGGTTTTTTTCAGGGAAATACTTTGTAAGCGATGGGGTTTTTCTTCTTTTTCGATACTTTTTTCTACGGGCAAAGACAGCGCCCGTAAATGTTGTAATAAATAATTGGTAAAGCGACTGACTAATTGATAGGGAGGGGCGCTGGGAGTCAGTTGGTTATATAAACTATCTAAATGCTTTTGGGAATAATGATTCTTAATCACTAATTTATTTTGTACTAATAACCATGCTTGATTAATGATATTTGGTTCAAAAGAAAAATTAAAATTATTATTACTATTTTTTACCAATAAACAAGAGAAATACTGAGTTAAAATTAAACAAAATTGATCTTTAGCAATATGTTGCTCTGGTGTTAAAGTTAAAGCCGATGATAATTTATTACCATTAATACTACTTTCTTGACAATGATAAGTTGTCATACTGTTCTTAAAATTTAATGGAGAAAAAACAGCAATTTCTAAAGCAGATATTAGCTCTTTTTTAGAGATAACATGATGAGGAGAAGAAAGAACAAAACCTTGTGTTTCAGTACATTGCTCACTGGGTTTAATCACAGACAATAATAATTCTTGTAAAGAAGCAATGGCACTTTCCCACTCTTGCTGTGCTTTTATTTGAGCAACTTCTGAAGGTATCCCCTTCTGAGGGATAACATTTTCTGACATCAAAAGATTACTTAATTTAGTGGCGAGAGGATCAGAAACAATCATTATTAGTTATTAAGGTATTAACTCAGCATTCATGGTTATGATAACTTATTTTTTTTGATTAATTAAAGGGGTATAACCGAACTAAAATGGTGTTTATTTCCTTTTTTTAAAATAATTATTGCAATCCTAAAGATTTGTAACAAAATCTCAATTTTTAGAGGCTTGTTGATTGGCTAATTCTTCTTGGAGCATTTGTTGATATATTTTGGGCAATCGTCTTGTCATGGAATTATCTTCTGTACCATAACCTAAACTTGTCCAAGTGTTTGATAATCTTCTCAACACTTGATCTAATTGATTTTGTGCTAACATTTGGGAAAAATCAACGCCCCACGCCTCACCATCACTTAACCAGCGATACAACACTTCATCTTGGTATTGCGCTTCAAAACTATAACTATTATTATCTCCGATAAAATCAGCTTGAGGATGATAAATAGATGCTTTTTCAGCCCAAGTGGTATTGAGAAATTGGTATCTACCGGCGGCGGTAGAGCATTTTCCGGCATTAGCGCCCCTCTTTACTACCACACATTGATCGGGGTGTCGGTCTAATTTTTGCACATATTGACCACCATAAATAACGTGATACGGGCGCTGGGTGTAGGCTTCTGAGGCGCTAATAGTACGCATTAACGCCCTAATATAAGGGTCTCCTCCTGCCATTACTAAAGGCTGAATGTCATAATGCCCAGTAAGTCTGGCGTTAATGTCATTAATAACTCGCTCTTGGACTTGTTTTAATCTCGGTGGGGAATTTTCATTAATTGACAATCGCCCTATGCCCCCAATCATGATCACTAAAATGGTAGTTTTTAGTAAATTGACTACTATTGATGATTTTCTCATGGGGTTAGACTTCGTCATAAATAAATAGGTGATTTTTTTTGCTCTCACTATTTTACATTTAAGATAGTGAAAAATTTATGATTTTGCTTAACCTCAACTCAAAATCATAGCTTAATTCACTAACGCCTAAAATTTTAAGAATTAAATGAACTTTTCCCCCTAAAAATATTTAGAATTAAATTAGTAATTTCGTCACAAGAGCAATGGCATGATGCAGACAATAGCCCAAAGATATAAAATAATTAAAAATCTTGGTAGTGGTGGTTTCGGTGACACTTTCCTCGCTCAAGACTTACAAATGCCCAGCGCGCGCCAAGTTGTGATCAAAAAACTAAAACCCGTTAATCATAACCATATCTCTCTCGAACTAATCGAGAGTTTATTTCAAAAAGAAGCCAAGGTATTGGAAGAGTTAGGGCAAAATTGTTCACAGATTCCTACTTTATACGCCTTTTTTCGAGAAAATGAAGAATTTTATTTAGTACAAGAATATATCGAAGGTAAAAGCCTTGCTCAATTAGGAATTATTAACCCCAATCAATGCGAAGTAATTTTATCATCCCTGCTTAATACTCTTAAATATGTTCACGGCAAAAATATTATTCACCGTGACATTAAACCAGAAAATATTATTCTCCGAGACAGTGATAGATTGCCGGTTTTGATAGATTTTGGCGCTGTAAAAGAGACGTTGAGCAAATTAATGGCATAAGAAAAAATGACATTCGTTACTCAAGTCCTTCTGCATTACCCTTAGCAAGAGCACTAAAAAATGAAATAGAATCATTCTACGCAAGTATTGGTATTAATAAAAATCTTGAAATGCTTGACTTATCAGCTAGGGGTTTTCAAACTCCCACTAATCAAATGGAAATATGGATTAATGACTAATATTAAGTCTGAGTAATCAGTTGCAAAAAAAGATAATGACTTTATTCCCAAAATCTTTTAGTCCTAAAGACCTTAATCGTAACTGTTTATCTGAACTTAAAGCAAAATAGATTGTATCAATTATTATCCCTTATCTTTTATTTCAAGTTCGTTTGATCACTAGCTTAAACTGTTAATTAAATCTTCAAATTCTTCAATAGATTTAACACTAATTGTCAATATAAGTAACTGTTTTAATAAAGCCAAATCATCAATCTTTTTAAGGGAATCTGCTATACTTTTCGGTATAGAATTAAACCGGAATTTAAGTAAATCAATGATATTTTCTTGATAAGTAGCCTTAGCACCTTTTTGTTCACCCCTTGCTAAAGCGCGCTTCTCAATATTCGTTAATAAAGGCATTTTTATTTCCTCCTGATATTGTGTTAATTTGTCTTCAAATTTTAATTGCAAATCTTCTGATAATGCCATCATTAAATCAATGACTTTGTACAAGTCAGTTATCTCTTTTCTGTCATAGCCTTTTTCATAAAGTAAACGAGATAAATTCCATTTCCATTGTTCTCTTTCTGTTAAATTACTGGTGGTGGCTTTTGTTTTTAAGTGTGCCATTACTACCATCGCAAATATATTATTACTTTTCTCTAATTCCTCCCATTCATAATCTTGTAATTTAATGATAGAAAATTCTAGTTTTAATTTACTTTTTCCTAATCCGTATTCATAAGAGTTAGGTCGCCATTTTTTACTATTATCCCCTAGTATAGCTAAACTAATCACTGGTTTATTATACAGGTCAAAAGCTCGATAATTATAGATAAACATTCGTTGAGGAAATTCTTTATCATACTGACTTTGCACTTCAATATGAATTAATAACCACACTTCCTGATTATCTGATAACCATGCCTGAAATAGTTTGTCGGCATGGCGGGTTTCTGTTTCGGCAAAGGCAGTAATTTGTTCTAATTCTTTATCAAGAGGTATAGGTGTTTTTTGCCAGTTAATTTGACTATGAATATCAGGATAAAAAAAGATTAAAAATGATTCAAAATAATCACCGATAATCTCTTTCCATGATTCGTCATAATTAGCTGTTATTTCTGACATACAGAGATTTTTTTTCAACCTTCTATCAGAACAAGTTTACTATAAAAAGAAGGTGGGCAATGCCCACCCTACAAAATTTTTTAAACTTCTTGTGTTTTCTTTCTCACCAGCTAGAATTGACTGTGGAAAGTCCGATTAATTACATCCAACTGTTGTTCACGGGTTAACTTAATGAAATTCACTGCATAACCTGAAACTCGGATGGTAAGCTGTGGATACTGTTCAGGGTGATCCATGGCATCCAATAAAGTAGCACGGTTAAATACATTGATATTAATATGGTGTCCCGTATCATGGAAATAACCATCCAACAAACCCACTAAATTACTAATTCTGACATCAGGGGTTTTACCTAGCGCCTCTGGCACAATGGAAAACGTATAAGAGATACCGTCTTGGGCATCTTCATAAGGTAATTTTGCCACGGAAGCCATAGAAGCCACAGCGCCCTTCGTATCACGCCCGTGCATCGGGTTAGCACCGGGGGCAAAAGGTTCACCAGCTTTACGTCCGTCAGGAGTATTACCAGTTTTTTTACCATATACTACATTAGATGTGATGGTTAAAACCGACTGGGTGGGAGTGGCATTACGATAAGTTTTATTTTTGCGCACCTTATTCATGAATTTAGTCATGAGATTAGCGGTAATTTCATCCACTCGGTCATCATTATTACCAAACTTGGGATAATCCCCCTCTACTTCGTAATCCACCGCCAAACCAGCTTCATTACGAATCACTTTAACCCGACTGTATTTAATGGCAGAAAGCGCGTCTCCCACCACCGATAAACCGGCGATACCACAAGCCATGGTACGATAGACATCACGGTCATGTAATGCCATCTCAATGCGTTCGTAAGAGTATTTATCGTGCATATAATGGATTACATTAAGGGTGTTAACGTAGAGTTTTGCTAACCAATCCATTAATAAGTCTAACTTTGCCGTTACTTCCTCATAGTCGAGATAATCTCCCGTAATGGGTGCGTAGGAGGGCGCTACTTGTACCGCCGAATTTTCATCCTTACCGCCGTTAATGGCATATAACAAGGCTTTAGCTAAATTGACACGGGCGCCGAAAAACTGCATTTGTTTACCAATGCGCATGGCAGAAACACAACAAGCGATACCGTAATCATCCCCATAGTCAGGGCGCATCAAATCGTCATTTTCGTATTGAATGGAACTGGTATCAATGGAAACCTTCGCTACATAGCGTTTAAAGGCAATGGGTAATTGTTCAGACCAAAGAATGGTTAAATTGGGTTCGGGCGCTGCTCCTAAATTGTAGAGAGTATGTAAAAAACGGAAACTATTTTTTGTCACCAACGTGCGCCCATCAGCGCCCATCCCCCCAATCACTTCCGTCACCCAAACAGGATCAGCCGCAAAGAGTTGGTTATATTCAGGTGCGCGTAAAAACCGCACCATGCGCAATTTAATTACCAACTGATCAATCAATTCCTGCGCTTCGGTTTCGGTAATTAAACCGGCTTTTAAATCCCGTTCCATGTAAATATCAAGAAAAGTTGAAACACGACCTAAAGACATTGCCGCGCCATTTTGTTCTTTTACCGAGCCAAGATAGCCAAAATAGAGCCATTGCACCGCTTCTTGGGCGTTATTAGCAGGGCGAGAAATATCAAAACCGTAGATATTGCCTAATTCTTTTAACTCTTGTAGTGCTTTAATTTGCTCGAAAATTTCTTCTCGTAAACGGATGGTATCTTCATCCATCACGTCATACTCAAGGGAAAGTAACTGATTTTGTTTATCTTTGATGAGAAAATCCACACCATACAAAGCAACACGGCGGTAATCACCAATAATACGACCCCGACCATAAGCATCAGGTAAACCAGTGATGATGCCAGATTTACGGGCTTTGCGCATATCGGTAGTATATGCAGAAAATACGCCGTCATTATGGGTTTTGCGGTATTTGGTGAAAATTTCTTGGGTTAAAGGATCGATTTGGTAGCCATAAGCCTTAAGGGAGTTTGCCACCACGCGCACTCCACCATTAGGCATAATGGCACGTTTGAGGGGTTTATCAGTTTGTAAGCCAACAATTTTTTCTAAATTTTGATCAATATATCCTGCACCGTGGGAGGTGATACTGGAGGGGATTTTGGTGTCCACATCTAAAATGCCTTTTTCCCTCTCCTCTTTCATCAACAATTTAACTTCTGTCCATAAATTATTGGTGTTGGGAGTTGCATCACTTAAAAATGATTCATCGCCGGTGTAGGGAGTATAATTTTTCTGAATAAAGTCTCTAACGTTAACTTCTTTTTGCCACTTACCGCCCTTAAACTGTTGGGGTGAAGGGCGCTGGATTGTTTTATCGGTAATCATTACCATAGGTTTCGATCTAGCTGTATTCTGATCTTTTGCTAGTCCTCCTATCTTTTATTATATGTTTTATATCACTTGATAATTATATACTTTTGTTTAGTTAATATCAGTTATATGATTATGAGCGTAATTGACACTCCCACCACTAAACCCTAGGGGTTATAGTGGGGGATTCTTGGTTCACCGACTCGCCGTTAGACGACAGCCCATA